>DATMJF010000263.1:0-5300 GCA_035554455.1 Rummeliibacillus sp. | reverse complement strand
GAGCAGATGCAGATATTAGTCGGTTTGAGAAGAAGATGCTGAATTAGCTAAGGCTAGAGAACCTACTACATAAGATTCTCCTGACTGTTTAAGAGGGTACTGAAAAACGTTTTTATTCCTAATTTTTATAGTACAAATCTGCTATAACATGAAGTGGAATCAGCTTCGCTTTCCGCGGGCGAACCGACGAGCCTCCTCGCTATGCTCCTGCGGTTACTCGTCGCAGTTAAAAAAATTGCTCCTTTATCGCTTTGCTAGCTTCGTCCCATAAAATTCTTCTTGCTCCTGCAGAGCAAAAAGAATTTTCGCTGATTCCACTTTAACAAAAATTGCATCACAAAATTTTATTATTAAAATTCATGCATTATGACTTTTTCAGTGGCCTCTTTCTTTATTTTAATTCTAAGGAAATATCAGCATTTAAGTACGAATGTTAATGCCTTCTAAAGAGCCCTTCTTAATCTGTGCATGCATGTTTAAGTTAAATTCATTTGCACGATACTTTCTTACTTGTTTCTAGAAAATTCAAGTATATTAAAAATGATGGGTATCATGTTATGGGGTGACTTAAAATCTTTCTAAAGCCGAATAAAATATATTGTGTAAATAAAAATCCCAACATTCTAGAATGTTGGGGTTTTTATTAAATAGATATCAAACTTCCATTATGATTGGCAATATCATTGGACGTCGTTTTGTTTTTTCGAATAAGTATGGTCCTAAGACATCCGTGATTTCGTTTTTCAACTCTGACCACTGAGGTGTCTTTTCGTGCAATGTTTGTTGTAAATGTTTATTTAACATTTGTTGTGCTTCGTTTATCATCATGCCGGATTCTCGCATATAAACGAAACCACGTGAGATAATATCTGGACCAGCAACAATTTTTTGTTGTTCCATATCTACGCTTACTACAACAATGACAAGACCTTCTTCTGATAGAATACGGCGATCACGTAATACAATATTACCGATATCTCCTATGCCGTTACCATCAATATATACAGAACCAGAAGGGATACGACCAGCAACATGTGCTTCATCAGAACTTAGAGCAAGTACTTCACCATTTTCCATGATGAAAGTATTATCAGGATCGACATCACAATCTTCTGCTAAACCTGCATGCATACGTAACATACGATATTCACCATGAATTGGCATGAAGAATTTTGGTTTAATTAAACGTAACATTAGCTTCTGTTCTTGTTGAGATCCATGACCTGAAGTATGGATGTTATTTAATGAACCATGAATAACTTCAGCCCCTGCACGGTATAACAAGTTAATTGTTTTGTTCACACTTATTGTATTACCTGGAATTGGTGAAGATGAGAATACAACTGTATCGCCAGGTTGAATTTGAATTTGACGATGCGTACCATTAGCAATACGAGAAAGTGCTGCCATTGGTTCACCTTGGCTACCAGTACATAAAATCATAACTTCGTTTGCAGGTAAGCGATTTAAAGTTTGTGTATCAACGAATGTTTCTTTAGGTGCAGTAATATAGCCTAATTCGCGGCCGATATTGATTGCATTATCCATGCTTCGACCAAAAACAGCTACTTTACGGCCGTGTTTTGCCGCAGCGTCTGTAACTTGTTTTAATCTGTGAATATTAGAAGCAAATGTTGCGAAAATAATACGAGATTCTACATTACGAAGAATTTCATCGATACTTTCCCCAACTTTACGTTCAGACATTGTAAATTCTGGACGTTCAGCGTTTGTACTATCAGACAATAAGCAAAGAACGCCATCACGACCGATTTCAGCCATTTTCGTTAAGTTAGCTGGTTCTCCAACTGGAGTGAAATCAAATTTGAAGTCACCAGTATGCACAATATTACCAGGAGGTGTTTTCACGACAATGCCGAATGCATCCGGTATACTGTGAGTTGTTCTAAAGAAACTAACAGAAGTTTTACGGAATTTAATCACGTCATCTTCATTAATTTCAATGAGTTTTGTTTGGCGAAGTAAACCATGCTCATCCAATTTGTTGCGTAACAATCCAAGAGCTAATTTACCACCATAAACAGGAATGTTAATTTGGCGAAGTAAATATGGAATACCACCAATATGGTCTTCGTGACCATGAGTAATAAAGAGACCTTTAATTTTATCGACATTTCTTACAAGATAAGTGTAATCAGGTATTACATAATCGATTCCGAGAAGATCATCTTCAGGGAATTTAATACCTGCATCAATTAAGATAATTTCATCTTGGAATTGAACTGCATACGTATTTTTGCCGATTTCGCCCAGTCCGCCGAGTGCGAAAACCGCTGTTTGGTCATTTTTGACAAACTTCATTAAATTAGAGATTCTCCAATTTATAATGTTCGCTTGCTTGTTCGTATTCTAAATAGTTTCCTTCAAGCAATTGAATAAATTCGATGTTGTAACCACGGCCTTGAAGTTTTTCACGGACTTCACGTACGTCCTCAGCTTCAAGATATAAGCTTTTAGTATTTTCGCGAACTGGTACTTCAAGCACATTTTCTTGGTAATAAATTTTGTAAATCATTTTTTTGCTCTCCTTTAATACGTTCAAAATAATTGCATTTCCTTTATATTATCATGTAGGTAAACTAAAATAAAGAAAAGCCCTTCAAAATATGAAGGGCAAAGTAACTTTAAGCGATCGATTTTTTCTCGAGTAAGCCACGAAGCCTTTTTAACAATTGCTTTTTAAGACGCTTGAACATGGCGTATCACTCCTTAAAGTTATTATACTAAATTAACCAATAAATGTAAAGATGATTTACTTAACAGTGAAAATATAGAAAGAAGGTTTGTAATAAGTATGAAAAAGAAAATATTGTTTTTTGATATTGATGGAACACTGTATGATTCAGAAAAGAAGCTGCCAAAGTCAACGTATGATGCGATTCAGCAGGCAAAAGAAAATGGGCACGAAGTGGCAATTGCAACTGGTCGTTCTCCTTTCTTTTTAAAACCTGTTTTAGATGAGCTAGGTTTAAACTCATATATAAGCTTTAATGGACAATATGTCGTTTATCAAGGGCGTGTTATATCCAAGCGTCCTATTCCAATCAAAACAGTTGAAAGACTAGTAGCTCAAGCAACGCGCGAAAATAGTCCGATTGTCTATTTAGACCATTTAAAAATGACTTCAGCAACAAAAGACAACCAAAAAGTACGAGTAAGCATGGACTCATTATTTTATCCAATGCCAGAAGTTAATGAAGAATATTATAAGCACTCAGATACTTATCAGATCTTGTTATATGTTGATGAAGAAGAAGAAAAGCAATATGCGACATTATATCCAGAGTTAAAACTTATCCGCTGGCATGAATATTCAGTAGATGTTATTAATCACGATGTATCAAAAGCGTATGGTATTAAACAGTTTTTAAATCATACAGATTTCGATATAACAGATGCGATTGCTTTTGGTGACGGTCTTAATGATATTGAAATGTTAAAAGCTGTGGGAACAAGCGTAGCTATGGGGAATGGTCATGAAAAGGCGAAAGAGGTAGCAACATTTGTGACAGACCATGTTGATCATGATGGTCTATCAAAAGCAATGAGAAAATTAGGATTATGTTAGAAAAATAGAAAAAAGCTAAAAAGCTGTTCAATCCATATTTTGCATAATGGATTGAACAGCTTTTTCTTATTAATCTTCTAATGGACTTGCGTTTGGAATTTCTGCAAATGGGTTGTCCTTATTAATATGATCGTAGAACATAATACCATTTAAGTGGTCTAATTCATGCTGAAATGCAATAGCCGGTAAGCCTTTTAATCGCATTTTCTTTTCCTCTCCATCGAGAGTAAAGAATTTTACTGTAATACGTGCATGACGTGGTACATAACCAGGTACATCACGGTCAACAGATAGGCAACCTTCTCCAACAGATACATAAGATCCTTCAACGGAGTGGCTGACAATTTTCGGATTGACAACGACCACACTAATTTGTTTTCCTTTAGGATCTGGTAAATGTAATGCAAACATTCTTTTAGATACATTAACTTGTGGTGCTGCAATACCGATTCCAGAACGTAATCCGTGTTTATCTGCAATTTCAGGGTCTTGGCTATTAATTAAAAATTGAAGTAAATCTTCACCAAACTTTTTTTCTTCTATTGTTAGAGGGAAAGTCATCTCTTTTGCAACTGCGCGTAATGTTGGATGACCATCTCGTATAATATCGTGCATTAAAATCATTGTACTCTTCCTTTCAAAAAAAGTTCCTAGTTCATTATAACGTACAAAACTGTTCATTCAACGAAAAGAAATTAATAAGAAGAAAAGAATGAATTAGAAACGAAAGAAAAGGCAATAATTGAAGTTGTAAAAACTGTGCTAGTAAAGAACGAAAAAACGTCACTGTTTTATATTACAGATTATTAAAATTATATAATACAGCACCTGAATAAGAAATGTATTAACATAATTTAATTATTATGAATGCTAGGATTGACCGAAGAATTTATATTCAGTATACTGTTAATTAATAGTTGTTGTATTACTAATTTTGTAATAAGATTATAATACAGATATGAAGGAGATGTGATAACATGGCTTCTAAACAAGCTCAACAATTCGATCCAGTAGCTAATTTACACGAGATCGAAGAGAAATTTGAAATGTTCCAGATTTTAAACGAAAAAGGGGAAATCGTAAACGAGGAGGTAGACCTACAGTTATCTGACGAAGAATTAGTAGAATTAATGAGTCGTATGGTCTTTACTCGTATTTTAGATCAACGTTCCATCTCATTAAACCGTCAAGGACGTCTAGGATTCTACGCACCAACTGCTGGTCAAGAAGCTTCTCAAATCGCTTCACATTATGCTCTTGAAAAAGAAGATTATATTCTACCTGGTTACCGAGATGTACCACAAATCGTGTGGCACGGTCTTCCACTTTGGAAAGCGTTCCTATGGTCTCGTGGACATTTTGTAGGCGGTCAAATTCCTGAAGATGTGAATGTACTTTCACCACAAATTATTATTGGTGCACAATACGTTCAAACTGCGGGTGTTGCTCTAGGTATTCAAAAACGCGGTAAAAAGGCAGTAGCCGTAACATATACAGGTGATGGTGGTTCATCACAAGGTGATTTCTACGAAGGAATTAACTTTGCAGGAGCTTTCAAATCACCAGCAATTTTCATTGTACAAAACAACCAATACGCAATTTCCACACCACGTGAATTACAAACAGCTGCTTCAACAATCGCTCAAAAAGGGATTGCAGCAGGCGTGCCAAGTATTCAAGTAGATGGTATGGATCCATTAGCAGTTTATGT
>DATMJF010000262.1:0-6966 GCA_035554455.1 Rummeliibacillus sp. | reverse complement strand
AAATCAACGGTATCAAACGTTGCTAATACCACAAAGACAGCTGTTGGAATTACGGCTGTCGGTACGGCTGCAACTACTACAGCTGTAGCACTTGATTCTATGAATAAGGCAGCATCATTTGAAAGTCAAATAACGAAAGCTGCAGTAAAAGTAGGCGCTACAAAAAAAGAATATAAAGCATTATCAGATGAGGCACTACGTTTAGGTGCTTCATCCAGTTTGTCAAGTAGTGAAGTTGCAGTTGCGATGGACCAGATGGCATCTAAAGGTTTTGATGTTAATGCTATCATTGCATCTATGCCTGGTGTTATATCAGGTGCTGAAAGCAGTGGAGAAGATTTAGCTTTAACTGCAAATACAGTAGTTTCAGCTTTAAATGCATTTGGACTATCTGCCAGTCAAGCGACTCGAGTATCCGATATTATGGCAATGAGTGCAAACACATCTGCAGCTGGTATTCAGGACTTAAACTATGCATTTAAATATGCGGCTCCGGATGCAAAACTATTAGGTATCTCAATTGAAGAATTATCTGCTGTAACAGGTCTTTTAGTAGACAAGGGAATGGCCGGCGAACAAGCAGGGACAGCATTACGTGCATCAATGAAGAGTTTAGCTAATCCTTCAAAAGAGGCAACTAAAGTTTTGAATCAACTAGGTGTTACTGCGATTGATTCTAATGGTAATTTTAAAAGTTTAGCACAAATTACAGAGGATTGGAACAAAGCGACAAAAGGATTAACAGCCGCTCAAAAAAGCCAATATGCAACAACAGTATTTGGCCTTGACGCATCTAGTGCTATGTTGAATTTGTTTGAGTCTGGACCAGAGAAAATTCGTAAAACTACAAAAGCCTTAGAAGAGTCAAAAGGTTCCGCGCAAGAAGCTGCAATAGCAATGAAAGATAATTACGCTGGAGCAAAAGAGCAACTTCTAGGTTCTTTAGAATCTGCACAAATTAAATTTGCAACTCCAATATTACCTGTCGTGAAAGAAATATTTCAAGGTATTACAGGTGATATAGAAGGAAATCTAACTAATATTGAAGCACTAGGTAAAAAGGTTGCAAGTGGATTAAAAGATATATTTGAACCATTTTCAACAAAAAAACCAGTTCTAACTCCAGAAATCAAACATGATCCCGAAGCTTTCGCTAAATATCAAGAAGATTTAGCGAAATATACAAAGTTTAAAAATATGGACTATGGAGACAAAGTTGTTTATGCACTTGACGAGGCTTCTGCAAAAGCAGAAGAGTGGTTAAGTGGATCAGGTGGAGAATCCATGACTAAGATTTTTACAAAGCTGGGTGAAATAGCAGCTAAAGCCTGGTTAAATGCTTTTAAAACTACAGTCAAATCTTCTGCTAGTAACTTAATGGATGGAAATATCGGTGCAGCTGCTGGAATGGGTGCAGCAGCTTGGATGTTAGGCGGAGGAGCCATAGCTAAAGGCGCTTATAAAGTTGGAAAATACGGTTATGGAAAAGTTAAAGATAGCAGACAAGCAACAAAAGCTACCAGTACATCTCGCGGTGGTTCTGCAGTTCAAACACCAGTTTATTCTTCTGTTTTAAATGGAAAAGGTGGAGCAAAGCCAGTAAGCGAAGTGCCGAAGACAGCTACGGCATCCAAAGGCGTCCTATCGACTTTTAAAAACAAAGAATCAGTGAAATCTATTGGTGGGGCTTTATCAAAAACAATTTCTCCAGTTACAAAAGTGTTAGGAAAAGTAGCTATGCCACTTGCTGCAGTTGGGGAAGTAGTCAACATTGCTCGATCAAATGATAAAGTAAAATCTACTGGTGAAGCAACAGGTGGATTGGCAGGTAGCTTAGGTGGTGCAAAATTAGGCGCTCTCATTGGTACAGCTATTGCACCAGGTATCGGAACTGCGATTGGCGGTTTATTAGGTGGAGCCGGTGGTTATGTTGCCGGAAAGTGGCTTGGAGGTAAAACGGTAGACACAGTTCGCGGAGGACAGTCTGAAGCAACAAAGGAACTACCTACATCTTCTTCTGCATCTGCATCTCCACAAGCAAGTGCAACTACTGCAAATATCAATATGTCCGGCCTACAATCTGCAGCAAGTGCAGCCACAACTAATATGAATATTTTAACTAGCTATATAGGTCAAGCTAGTGGTTGGATTGTAGGGAGTTTTTATCCAATGCAAGCAAGTGGGTCTCTTGTTAATAGTAATTTATCAGTTTTAACATCTTATGTAGGTCAAGCAAGCGGTTGGGTTGTTGGAGGAACAGCAGGTATACAAAGTTCTGGACAAAGAGTAATTGGCAATTTAGATATTTTAGCAAGCTATGTAGGTCAAGCAAGCGGTTGGGTTGCTGCATTAAGTGGTATACAATCAGCAGCACAAAGAGTTATATCAGCTTTAGGAAATTTGGAATCTCGTATTAATTCAACTAATGTCAAAGGTGGAGGAGGTCGAACAGCATATCAATGATATATACGACTAACACTGGCGATACGTGGGATTTAATAGCATATAAAACATTAGGGAGCGAATACTTGCTCCCTCTTTTATTAGAAGCAAACTCAAAGCATAAAGATACGTTCATTTTTGGTGGTGGAATCGAACTATCAATACCGACTATTGAAGATGATGAAGAAATTACAGACCGTCCTGATTGGTTAGATGATCTTGATGAATTAGGAGATGAAGAAGGATGAGCGCTACAGTTGATTCTTCTAAAACATTTTTACAATTGATTTATAACAATCACGATATAACTAAGGAACTAAAAGGTCATATCATGGATTGGAATTATGTAGATAATCTTTCTGGATCTATTGATGATTTACAAGTCAATCTAGAAGATATTGAACATAAGTGGATTCAATCTTGGTTTCCTTCAAAGGGTTCTATTCTTCAGGCATTTAAATATCATCAACAAGATGATAGAGAAATCGGTAAAGTTAACTTAGGTAAATTTGAATTAGATGAAATTACTGCAAGTGGACCTGGTGTAAATTGTGTAATCAAGGCGTTATCTACACCTGAAAAATCGTCTTTACGAAGGGAAGAAAAGTCAAGGTCTTGGGAAAATGCAACGTTAAGAACAATAGCTGGAGATATAGCCAAAGCGAACGGATTAAAACTAATATACAAAGCCGTTGAAACAGATAAACAAGACCGAGTTGAGCAAGATGAACAGTCAGACATTGCTTTCTTGTTCGAACAATGTTCAAACGAAGGTCTATGTTTGAAGATAACGCATAACGCTATTGTTATTTTAGATGAAGCTGATTATGAACAGAAAGATCCTGTAACCACTATATATCGTGATAATAGCAATAAAGAAGCACCTGTATTAGTTAAAGACTGGAGCGCAAAAACAACATTAACAGGTGTATATCATAGTTGTACTGTTAAACACAAAAATACAAAGTCTAAAAAATTGATTCAAGGTACATTTACACCGCCAAAACCACCAAAAACTTCAAGAAAATTAATCATTAAATCAGAAGTAAAAAGTGTTGCAGCAGCACAAAAATTAGCTAAAAAGAAATTACGCGAAGCAAATAAAGATGCTACAACTGTTGATCTAACAGTTTATACACATAAACACTTATACGCAGGGCAAACAGTTATGTTAAAAAAGTTTGGAAAGTTTGATGGGAAATACATCATTACTACAGTCAACTTACCTGCAAATACAATCAAATTAAGAAAATGTTTGGTGGGATATTAATGTTTAAGACTGGAACGATAACTTCTGTAAATTTATTAAATCGTACAGCACGTGTTAAATATGATGAACAAGATAATATGGTATCTGGAGATTTAACTATAATTCAGCCTTTCTTTACAAATCAAGAGCATACATCCACATATACTCAACAAGAATTAGAAAATATTTTGCCACAAAAAGATGATCAAGTATTAATTGGTTTTACTATAAGTAAAGTGGGATACATTGTCGGTAAAGTATAGAAAGCAGGTGAAATATGAGTAAAATAGGTTCTTTTGGTGGTATTACATTTCAAGTATCTGAAAAAAACACACTAACATTCAGAGACTATCAACGCTCATCATCTGCACGTTGGAATACCAGTGAAATTAGTTACCGAAAACCTAAAAAAGAATTCGATGGACCTGGGTTAGAAAATATCACCATCACAGTTATACTAAGTGGAAATTTAGGAGTAAATCCTGAAAATGTACTTAAAAAATGGCGAGATATGAGGGACAAAGGCAAGGTAGGGAAACTAATCATCGGTAATAAACCGATTACTAACAATTATTTCTCATTAAACCTGCTAGATGAGTCTGATCCTGTCATTGATGAAAAGGGCAACTTCTGGAAAGTCACTGCAACATTGACTTTAGAAGAATATGAAAAATCTCAAAGTAAAATTAAGAAGAAAACAATCAAAAAGAAATCTAGTACAACAGCTAAAAGTAAGAAAAATAAGCTAGGTACTATACAAATAACAACAAAATCTGTTCATATTCGTTCCGGGCCTGGCGTTAATCATCGAGTTGTAGGATATGTATTCAATGGTGATAAATTATCAGTTTATAAAAAATCAAACGGTTGGTTCTCACTCGGAAACGGTAAGTACATTACGTCAGATAGTGCTTATTCTAAGTTCACAATAAGTGGAAGGAGGGCATAAAAATGGCCATATATACAGTCAAATCATTAAATAAAATTGATTATGGTGCTACAGGAGTAGATGAAATTCTACAAAATGTAGCTTTTATTATGGGAACATTTAAAAATAGTTGCCCTCTTCAACGTGAACTAGGTTGGATACCTGCTATTGATGAACCTATAGATCAAGCGGAATCTACAGATGAAGCCGCAGTTTTAGAAGCAATTGAAGAATTTGAACCTCGAGCAGAAGTCTTAGAAATAACGACTCTTACAAATGAGGAAGGAAAGTCTGAAATAGTTGTGAAAGTAGGTGTTGTAGAAAATGGCTAGATTTAACTTGCCAGATTTTAATTTTTTAACACCAAATTTGGAAGAAATTGAAAAAGAAATGATTTTTATGATCGAGGAAGAGACTGGTGAAAAACTTACTAACAATTTGCCGAAGCGTGCATTTGTAAAAGCTTTGGTAGCATATGTCGCACAGCAATATTATCGTGTAGATAATGGATTAAAACAAAAGTTATTGAGTTATGCAGAAGATGAACCACTTGATCATATAGGCGAGGAATCAGAAACAACAAGACTAGATGAAAGTTATGCCACAACAACTATGTTACTCACTCTTTCTAGCGGCAGAACATCTAATTTTAAAATCCCTGCAGGTACTCGTGTAGTAGTTGGGGAAAATATATTTTTCGCAACAAAGGAAGATATAACCGTAACTACTGAACAAAACGAAATTAATTTTGTGATGCAATGCACAGAACCAGGTTCCTTTGCAAATGGTTATTTACCAGGAGAAATTAACACGCTGGTAGATGTAGATAATATTCCTTATGCAATATCAATTGTTAACACAACAACTACAAGCGGTGGCGCAGATGTAGAGGATAATGATAATTATGCTGAACGAATTCGTACTGCACCTTCAAAATACTCTACTGCAGGACCAGATGACGCATATATCTACTGGGCAAAATCTGCACACCAAGCCATACAAGATGTTGAAGTTGACAGCCCAACACCAGGTGTTACACGTTTAACAATTTTACTCCAAAACGGAGAGCTTCCAAGTGAGGAAATTCTAAATTTGGTCAAAGAAGTTTGTTCAGCTAAAACGGTAAGACCTTTAACTGATAATGTTATTGCAACAGCACCAGAAACAGTTAGTTATGATGCTGAAATTGCTTATTATATTTCATCAGAAAAACAAGCAGTTGCAACAACAATACAAGCTGATGTTCAAACAGCGTTTAATACGTACTTAGTATGGCAACGTTCAAAAATGGGGCGTGATGTTGATTTAACAGAATTAATCGCAAGGTTAAAAATTGCAGGTGCTCAACGTATTGTTATAAATAGTCCTCTATATGCAGAAGTAGACAAGGTAAAGGTAGCAAAAGAGAACGTTACAACACTTACTTTTGCAGGCATAGCCGATGAGTAAACAAATAACAGACCTATTATTAGTTGATGCGTTGCCAGCAGTATTACGAAATGACAAATTCTCTAAAGCATTGACAAAAGCTGTGAACGTACAATTAAACAAATTGTTTGAGCAAGCAATGTTTTATGTAGAAAGTCGAAATTTAATGGACATGCCAGAAGCATTTTTAGACCATCTTGCATATACAAAATACGTTGAATATTACTCTTTTTCTATGTCTAAACAAGAGAAAGTCAATGCAATCAACAGCTCTAGCTTATTACACAAACAAAAAGGCACACCTTCAGCATTAACAACTGTATTAAAAACACTAAATTTCACTGGCTATGCTGAAGAATGGTTTCAATATGATGGGGATCCATATATGTTCAAAGTGTGGATTGAATCAAACGGTACAGATATAACAGTTGAACGTCTCCAAATACTTGAAAAACTTATACAAAAGTACAAAAACAATCGTTCACATCTTGAAGTATTAAATATTTATGCATCGACTCACAGTAATATCAACTACGCAGCTACTACAGCCACTGGTGAATCTATTACTGTATATCCTTGGACACCAAAAACAATTGAATTATCTGCAAATACTCGTTTTGGTGCAGCGGTTATTAACACAACTGAAGTATTTACAGTGTATCCAAAAGAGGAGGGAACAGAGTGAATGAATTTTTCACAATTCTAACAACAGTTGGGCTTGCTAAAATTGCAAATGCCACAATTACAGAAACACCAATAGGTATCACGACAATGGTTGTTGGTGATGGTAATGGTAGTTACTATACACCTACTGTAGATCAAACATCGTTGCGTAAGGAAGTTTGGAGAGGTACCGTTAATGCAGTTGAAACAGATGTATCTAATCCAAAGTGGATTAAAATAGAAGGTCTTATTCCTT
>DATMJF010000261.1:0-11012 GCA_035554455.1 Rummeliibacillus sp. | reverse complement strand
ACGACTTTCAATTACCTGAAAATATTAAAGTTGAAAACACACAAACAAATTCTTTACAAATTAATGGTGCAGCAATTGGTTCATATACCGTATCAGGTAATCAGTTAAAAGTATCCATTTCAGCGCATCAAACAGTTAATGGAACAGGTACGATTGAGATCGATGGAAAAAAAGAGATTACCGAACCAACTCCTGATATTTCTGCTGAAGAAAAACAAGCAGAATCAGTAGCAAATACAACAGAACAACCAATAGAACCAGTCATAAAAAAATCAGTAGAACAACCGGCAGAAAATGTTGAAGAACAACCTCAAGCTGATGCAAATGAAAATGCTGAGGAAATTAACAGTATTAAAACACCAAATACTGATATCAAAGAAAATATTTTAACAAGTTCAAATTTAACCTTTACAAATACACAAGGTGAAAGTATTGAGAAGGTGGATCGTGAATCAACAATTGCTGTAGATTACACGTATGCTCTTCCGAATGGTCATACTTATACAGATGGGGCTACATTTAAATTTCATCTACCAAAGGAATTAGAAGTTTACGAAACTGTGGATATGCAACCACTTAAATTTGGTGATGAAACTATTGGGGAATTCTCAGTAGCTATGGATGGTGAAGTTACGGTAGTTTTTAATAACTTCATTGAATCTCATTCTAATATCCAAGGTACACTTCAAGTATTATCTAAACTCAGTGAGAAAGTAGTAATTACTGATGATAAAAAGGTGACTGTAACACCTATAGAAGGGCAAGCATCTATAGATATTCCGATTAACTACATTTCGAATGGTTCTACAATAGATAAAAGTGGTACCCCTAATAAAAAATACAATGCAAATACAATCGATTGGACAGTTGATTTCAATAAAAATCTTAATGATATCGAAAATGCAGTACTAAGTGATCCGATTCAAGATGGTCAGGAATTACAAGAGGGTTCGATCAAAGTGTATAAATTAATTACACATCTTGATGGTAGCGTAGAGCTAGGTGAAGAAGTAACAAATGGGTTTACAATTGGAACGACAACTGAAAGTAAGGATTTCCAAATAAATCTAGGAGATATTCATTCAGCATATCGAGTAGTATACACAACGAATATTACAGATCAGGATAAAACACAATATATCAATACAGCCACACTTTCTGGTGGTGATTTTAAAAATCAGTCTGCAAGTGCAACCGTAAATGTTGGTCGTGGTACATCATTATCCAAAAGTTCAACAGGGTACGATGGTGCAAATCAAACGATTAAGTGGGAAATTAAATACAATTACAATGAAAAAACAATCCCGGCAGAAAAAGCTGTCCTAACTGATTATTTTAATGATTCGCAAGCGCTAATTGTCGATTCACTGAAAGTATATGAAGTTGCTATTAAAGATGACGGAAGTGAAGGAAGTTTAATTCCTGTTACATCCGGTTTTACAGTAACTGAGCATTCACAAGATGGAAAAAATGGATTTAAACTAAAATTCGACCATGAAATAAATAAAGCATATAAAGTTGTCTATCAAACAAAAGCGATTGACCGTGTCTTTGATGGAGAGAAGGTTACAAATGAAGTAACAAATGGCGACGGTACAAAGGCAACTGGTACTAGAGATACAAGTCAACAAATATTGACTAAACAGTTTACGGGTGCAAATTATAAAGATAAGACAGCAAGTTGGAAAATTAAGTTTAATAATGATAGTCATTCAATGAAGAATGTTAAATTGAATGATAGCTTTACAAATAAGGGATTAACATTCCTCCAAGATACACTAGTGATTAAAACTGGTGGAACAACTCTTGAATTAGGTACTGATTATACAGTTACACCAGATAGCGATGGTTTTAAAATTGAGTTTACAAATATAATTTCTACTCCATACACGATTGAGTATAAAACAACATTCAACTATGAAGAGCGAGCGGATGAGACTAACAAATCGCTCGGTAATAAAGCTGGGCTAACGTGGAAAGACAAAGATGGTTTAGACAAATCGAAAGAAGCAACAGCAGGATTTACACCAGATATGTATACGCAATCCAATGGGTTTAAAAATGGTTCATACAATGCCGTAACTAAAGAAATTACATGGAGTATTGGGGTTAACTATAATCTTAAAACACTTTCAAATGCTTCGGTAGAAGATTATATATTAGATGGTCAAAAGTTTAATCTGGATTCCATTAAGGTATATAAAATGTCTTTAACTGGAGGAGCAGATGGTGTAATAGTTGATAAGGAATTAGTTAAAGACGAAGATTATACTATAGAAAACATTGGCCCAAATAAGGATGGAAATTCAGGCTTTAAAGTAATTTTCAAAAATGAAATAAATGAGCCGTATCAAATCAAGTATAAAACAAGCTTAAAAGATTCACTTATAAAAAATCAATATCACAACATAGCTACAGTTTACAATAATGGAGAAAAAGTAACAGATCTCTTAGCTGCTGTATCCGTAAATCATGGTGGAGAATATACAACAAAATCAGGTGAGCAAAAAGGTAAAATTATTAATTGGCGGGTGAATATTAACTTTGGTCAATCCGCAATTTCTAATGTTGTATTAACGGATACCCCAAGCGAAAACCAATCCATTTTAAAGGATTCCTTCCACTTATATGAAACGACTGTTGATGAAAATGGAAATGTCATCAAGGGAGAAGAGCTAAAAGAAGGCAAAGACTATACAATTACTATGACGGTTGATAAAGAATCGTTTGAACTTAAATTTACAAACCCCATTGATGCACCATATATACTAGAATATCAATCACTTATACTAGATAAAGTAGGTGCAAAAATTAATAACGACATCAAACTAACAGGTGGTGAAATAACGACAGAGAATACGCAATCCGCTTCTACTGTTACCGTTAAACAAACAACAGGAATGGGAACGGGTGAAGGTAAAGTAGGTAGCCTTACAGTTAAAAAGGTGGCAGCAGATAATTCAACAAAATTCTTACCAGGCGCTGAGTTCTCATTAATTGATGAGGAAACTAATACTGTGATTAAAACATTAACCACAGATGAAAATGGGATTGTAACATTTGATAAACTTCTTTTTGGAAACTACTTATTAAAAGAACTACTTGCTCCAGATGGCTATGCAATAGATATTAAAGATCCACAAAGAGTAGAGATTAATGGTGAAAACGAATTAACCATAAAAAATTCAAAAATCATACGAGATGTGGAGCTTACAAAAGTGGATTCAAACGATGATAAAAAGGCATTAAAAGGTGCCGAGTTTGAATTGCAGCTTAAAGATGCAGAGGGCAACTATAAAGCAGTTGCAGGAAATGCAAAATTCATAACGGATGAAAATGGTAAAATTCTTGTTAATAATCTTGATCCAGGTGACTATCAATTTGTTGAAACAAAAGCTCCTGAACATTATTTATTAGATCAAAAACCAGTTTCATTTACGATTGAAAAGGACCAAATAGCAACAAAAGAAGTTAAAAAGACAAATGAAAGAGGCAAAGGTAAACTTTCTATTATCAAAGTAGATGGAAAAGATCCATCACAAGTATTAGAAGGTGCAAAATTTGAACTTTATAATAGTCAAAACACTTTGATGGATACTAAAGAAACAGATAATAATGGTAAGATTACTTTTACTGACTTACCTTATGGCCAATATACATTAAAAGAAATAAAAGCACCAAATGGTTATGCGGTCGATAAAGAAGATGGCAATATATCGGTAGATTTAGATCAAGAAAACAAAGAAATACAGATTAAAAATAATAAAATTATTCATGCATTTAAACTGAGAAAAGTAGATGCTAATAATATAAAGCTTGGATTAAAAAGTGTCGAATTTAAATTAATGTATCAAAAACCGGGTACAGATGGATATGAAGCTGTTGCTGGAAAAGAGAAACTAGTAACAGACGATAACGGAGAAATCTATGTAGAAAATCTAGAGGAAGGTAATTATCAACTAATAGAAACAAAAGCACCAACAGGTTATTATTTAGACAGCAAACCAGTTGAATTTACTATTGATAGAGAACAGATTAATATTATAGATTTATTAAAGTCTAATGTACGTATACCTTATATTCCAGGTCCAAGTGAACCAGGCAATCCAGGAGAACCGGGCAATCCGGGAGAACCAAGCAAGCCAGGAGAACCGGGCAATCCAGGAGAACCAAGTAATCCAGGAGAACCAAGCAAACCGGGAGAACCAGGTAAGCCAGGAGAACCGGGCAATCCAGGAGAACCAAGTAATCCAGGAGAACCAGGCAAACCGGGAGAACCAGGTAAGCCAGGAAAACCAAGTAAGCCAAGTAAACCAAATAACTCTAAAGATCCAACCAATCCAAATTACCATGATGATGACAACAATCACAAACCAAATCATTCAGGTGAAAAAGATAAAGAAGATCAACCAAATTCTTCAAGTAATACAAAGCCAAACAAATCTAAAGATGTAAAAGAGACGAAAGAATTAAGAAAACCAACATCTTCTAGCAAAGGTGAATTTCTACCTCAAACCGGTATAGACTCTTTATTGGGAACGATATTTGCTGGGATGCTAATCATGGTGTTAGGTTTGTGGCTAGTATTTAATAAGAGAAATAAAAAAGCATAAATTAAAGAAGAGCTATTCAGCAGAATTTAATCTACTGAATAGCTTTTTTTATTGGTTTTGATATATGATAGTTGATTTTTTGTGCATCCTTATGTGAAGGGTCTGCCAGTAGCAAAATTGGTGAAATATCAACCCTATTGTTATGCGAAACTTTTAATCCAATGACATAATCAGGTTTTTATACCTATAAAAATGTTCTATTTTTACCTATTAATTATATTTGTAGGTAATTATACTAGTGATATTTACAAGTTTTAAATAGTCTATAAGACTAATTAAACATTCTTGTTTTGTGTCATTTTTATTATAATTAAAGAAAAAGAAGTGATAGGAATGATACAGATGAGGAAATTAATAGAAGTTATACTATCCATCATATTAATAGTCAGCATCGCTCCTATGCAAGGATTTGCAATGGAGAGAGATTCCGTACATACACTAAGTAAAGAACAGCAATCTGTCTATAATATGACATTAAAGAGCATCTTAAATATTGATAGCAGTGCTAAATTTAATCCTAAAAATATTAGCTATAAAGATGTTGTAGATATAGTAAATCAAGTAGTCGAAGAAAATCCAGAGATTTTTTATTATAATGGCGTGACGGTTATTTCGGACGGAACAATTATATTTAAATACAATGATAGCAAAAAAAATATTATTCAAAAGAAAACTAAAATTGATTCTGCAGTGAAAAAGATCTTGAATACAAGCATAAAAAAGAAAATGAGTGATCTCGATAAGGTAAAGGCCATTCATGATTATCTAGTTTTAAATGTAGAATATGATTATAAAAATTATCTAAACAATACAGTCCCAGATGATTCTTATCAAGTTTATGGTGCCTTAATAAATAAAAAAGCAGTCTGTGATGGTTATTCAAATTCAATGCAGCTACTGCTGAAAAAGGCAGGTATACAATCCTTTTATGTAACAGGAACAGCAAATGGTGAAGATCATTCATGGAATTTAGTAAAAATAAACGGAAAATATTATTATGTAGATACTACTTGGGATGATCCCGTGCCAAATAAGAAAGGGGTAGTAAACTATAATTATTTTCTACTGACGAACAAAGAGTTGGAAAAAGATCATTACTGGACGCAAAGTAACTATTCTACTGCTACTAGCGAAACCTATAATTATTTTCATAATATGAATAATATGATTGAAAAAAATGGCTTCTACTATTACTCAAATGCACAAAATGACATTCTTTATAAAATGAATAAAACTAACAAAAAAATATCAAAAGTAGTTAATGATAGAGCCCCTTATTTTGCAATATCTGGTCAATGGATTTATTACAGTAATTATTCAAATGGTGGCTATTTATATAAAGTAAAGTTAACTGGTAAAAGTAAAAAGATAGTAAAAGATTTTCATGTTGTAAACTTATATACTAGAGATAATGTACTTTACTATACGGTGAAAAAATCAGGGGAAATGGGCAAGATAGAGCTTTAGAAAAATAAATGTTAAAAGTAAAAGCAAACCTTTCAAATTTAGGGTTTGCTTTTATTTATTTCTATGTGCCCTTTGTTATTCTTTCAAGATTAAGTATAAAAAGAAAGTAGAGCCATTTTCACTGAAGTGTAGTCTTTAAGTAAGGCTGTAATAGTATTAAGTAATTTCAGAATTTGTTCAGATAAACATATTAATATATACTTAGGTTTCCATATAAAAGCAAGATTATTACTAATTAGTAGATTATAAGATGACATTTAGAAATTGAAGGAAGGTATATAGGATGAACAACCCGATAAATCCTCCAATTGTACAAAATTTAAATTCAATTGAGTTTCAAGAGTTTTTTAGGCTTTTTAAATTTATTTCGAGTAATAATAAAAGAACAAAAAGTCCAGTAACCTTAATATTTATCAATATTAAAAAAACTTCTCAAAAAAACAATTCGAATGCTTCTGAATTAAAAATGCAATATGAGCATATGAGTCAATTTCTATCCGACACATTGAGGGAATCCGATATATTGACAAAACTCCCGGATTTTAATGGATGGTTAGTTATGTTACCAAATGTAAAAGAATTAGAGGGTATTTTTTATTTAAAAAGATTAAACAAGGTAAGAGAAGAAAGCTTTTTTATGAAGGAAATCCAATGGTGTGCAAGTATAGTTGAAATTAAAAATACACTTGCTTCATTTGAAGAAATTTATACAGATGGCATCAATGCTTTAAAAGAAGTATTAATGGAAGAAGCATTTTCTTATAAGGCTGTGACAAAATACCAAACACCAGAATCTGCTACATTAAAAGTGAGTATTATTGAAAATGACAAAATTACAAATGATATTTTTTGTGAAATGATGGGGAAAATAGACGTTGAAAATTTTGAATTAGATATTTGCTCTTTTTTTGATGGTCAAAGTTTTCTAGATTCAACATGGTATCAATCAGATCATATGCATTTAATATTAATGAACTACGCTTTACCTAAAAAGAATGGCTTGCAATTATTGCATGAACTACGCTCAATGCCAAATAACGGAAAATATATTATTTATATTATTTCGAAACAGCAATCCCCGGAAGATATGATTTATTCTTACGAATCGGGAGTAGATGGTTTTATAATTAAACCATTTAATTTAAGTGTCGTAAGAGCAGAGTTAAAACAAATAATTAAGAGGATTCGTATATAATGAGTAAAATCTTACTTTTAATAATATTTATTATTTTTATAGTGGTAATAGTTGCTTGTTGCTCTTTTTATCTTATTTATAATCTGCTACTACAAAGTCAAAAAGATAAAAAAGTGCAGATAAACATAACAGAATTGTTACCTATATGCTATCACTACTTCATAGAAGGGCGTCCATCTGAAACTCTCGAGAATATTCAAAACCCCCACCAAATCAAAGCAATAGAAATCATTCTTACAAAATATATACACTTGTTAAGTGATCAGGATATCATGAATCGCATACAGCAATATGCTGAGAAGTTCTTATCTGAACATTATAAAAAAGGTCTCAAAAGTAGAAGATGGGGTATACGTATAAATGCTTTATATAAAATACAGGACTTTAAAATACAGTCTTTAGCGCCTAATGTATTGGAACTTTTAAATAGCTCAAAAAAAATTTCGCAAAAAGAGTATTTTGAAATGTACAAGGTGATTTCTCTCTTTATGCCGGAACAATTAACAAGACAATTAAAAAACTCTACTCATAGAATAAGTAATACAGAATTATACAAAGTTTTAGCTTTTTTAAAAGAGGTTGCTATAAAAGAAATAATGCAAGACTTTGAATCATTAACTCAAATGCAAAAAACGGCTGTTATCGATACAATAGGGTCTAAAAGTTTTTTGGAGTATACAGAATTTCTTCATAAAGCGATAAAAGATGAGAATATTGAAATTCGTCTACATGCCATGAAGGCAATAGAAAAAATGGGTTTTGTTCATCCAATCGAAATGTATGAATCATTTTTTTATGCAGATGATTGGAGAGAGAGAATGTTATTTGCAAAATTACTAAAATATTTCCCGCTAGACGAAATAATAGATTACCTAAAAGTTTTGATAACTGATCATTCATGGTGGGTGCGATATCATACAGTTCAAATGATTGTAGATCAAAAGAATGGTGATAAAGTATTAAAAATGCTTTATGAACAAACAGAGGATCTATACGCTAAAGAGATTATTTTAGAGTCGTTAGGGGCGTAACCAATGGATTATTTAATGAAACAAATCCTAATTCATCCATTTGTATATTTAGTTTTATTTTATGTACTAATCATCGTTGTAACATATACTATTATGTTGCTGTTTTCTTTATTTGCATTGTGGAAAGACCATCAATTAGATAAGTTGAATTTATATGAAGAACTGAATGATATTCAATTCTCTAAACCAGTTTCAATTTTAGTTCCGGCATACAACGAGCAGCAAAATATAATAGATACGGTTCAATCATTACTATGCATTAATTATCCAGAATATGAGATTATCGTTATTAACGACGGATCAAAAGATCAAACGCTCGATGTTTTAATAAGAAATTTCAAAATGCAAAAAATAGAAAAAGTTGTTCGAAAGCAAATTGACACAAATTCAATTAGAGCCATCTACCAATCTACGATTAATAAAAAAATCTTGTTAGTAGATAAAGAAAATGGTGGAAAAGCAGATGCATTGAATTGTGGTATTAATGTATCGAAGTATCCTTATTTTTGTTCAATTGATGGCGATTGCATTTTAGATACCAATTCGTTATTAAGAGTAATGGAACCAATCATTCAATCCGAGGATGTCATTGCAACTGGTGGGAGCGTAAAGATTGCAAATGGATCAGATATACAAATGGGCTCAATCATGAGTGTAGGTTTTTCAAAAAAACCGCTTGTTGTGATGCAGGTTATTGAATATTTCCGTGCATTTTTAATGGGGCGCATTGCTTTTAGTAAATCAAATATGGTGTTGATTATTTCAGGTGCTTTCAGTGTATTTTCAAAAAAGTATGTAGTTGAAGCAGGAGGATATCTAAGAAATACTATTGGTGAAGATATGGAACTCGTAGTACGGCTTCACCGATTAACTCGAGAAAAAAAGGAAAAGAAAAAAATTGTCTTTGTACCGGATCCAGTATGTTGGACAGAAGCACCTGAAACAGTTCATACACTACGAAAACAAAGAAGTCGTTGGCATCAAGGATTAATGGAAAGTCTATGGAAAAATCGTCAAATAATGTTGAATCCAAAATATGGACGTATCGGGATGATAGCTTTTCCTTATTATTTCATTATTGAATGTATAGGCCCAATTGTAGAGTTAGGAGGGTATATCTACGTAATTTATGCGTTCTTTACAGGTAAAGTCTATTTTGAATTTGCCGTTTTATTGTTATTGTTGTTTATTTTGTATGGAACTTTATTCTCTATGCTGTCAATCGTATTAGAAGGTTGGACGATGAAGAGCTATCCAAAAATAAAAGACTTATTCAATCTATTAATCCTCTCATTTACAGAAGTATTATGGTATAAACCTTTAACTTTACTATTTAGATTTGAAGGAATTATTAATTACTTTGCTGGTAAAAGTAGTTGGGGAGAAATGACTAGAAAAGGTTTAGATAGGAAAGAGGGGAAAACAGAATGAAAAAGATTGTAGGAATCTTTTGTTTCGTCATTCTCGTGATTTCTTTATCATTCATACTTTGGCAACTAAAAGATGAGAAAAGGTTACAAATTGCAATTATCGATAAAACAGTGCCTAGTGAATCTTATAGGGAACATTTGGGGTTTAATTGGCTGTTAAAGACTTTAAAATATGTAGACTCAAATAATCATTCTTATCAATTAGATGATTATTTTGGGTTTAAACCTAATACAAGTAAAAAAACATATTCTATCAATAAATTACCTCATTCATATGCAAATGAAGATCTCATTTACATCGCAGATACATACGGAGTATATCAAGAGGATTTTCCGTGGATAAAAAAGAAACGAGAAGGAGATCGTTCTAATTTAGTTTATGGTGGACTTAAAATGAACGAATGGAAAGCCATTGTCAATCGATTAAATGAAGATAAAAAAAGTACGTTAGTAGCTGAATTTAATACATTAGCATCCCCTACAGATGAAGCGGTAAGAAATCACATGAGCAGTGTTTTGGGAATTCAAGGGTCTGGTTGGATGGGACGCTATTTTGATGAATTGGATTATCGTAAAAATAACGAAATTCCTAAATGGTTAGTTGATGCTTATGGTGATAATTGGAAATATAGTGGCAAGGGTTTTATTTTGATTAATGATAAAGAGAACAAGATTGTCGTTTTAAAAACAGGAGAGGATATTGACGATAAAGGAATCTGGCTAAAGTTTACTGAACAAGGTAAAAAAGCGTTCCATCTTGATAAGAGTGTCAAATACAATTATTGGTTCGATATTGTCACTTCAGAAGATGACAGTAATGTATTGGCTAATTATGATTGGAATTTAACTATAAAAGGTAAAAAGAAATTAATGGATGAAAATATCCCAACATCCTTTGTAGCTGTTAATAGAACTCATGTTAAAAATGCTACATCCTATTATTTAGCAGGAGATTTTAATGATATTTCAACAGTACCAAACCTTTATAAAATGGAAGGCATCCTTACCATAAACAAATATGCATATAGATTTTCGGAGTCTTCATTTTATTGGGATGCGTATGTTCCAATGATGAAAACTATTTTAAAACAAGCATATGAAAATAAAACCGATCAAAAAGAAGATGTTAGCAAGAGTAAGCAAACGGAGAAAAAAGATATCCATTATTCAGCAAGAATATCTGATGACAAAATGGAAGTTAACATACAAGGTAAATGGCAAAGTATGAAGATAAAGGGGGTTAATATCGGTATAGCCAAACCCGGGTATTTTCCAG
>DATMJF010000260.1:0-2140 GCA_035554455.1 Rummeliibacillus sp. | reverse complement strand
TTTTGAGAGAACAAATCTCAATAGTCTAGTAATGATGGCAAAGAGGTCACACCTGTTCCCATGCCGAACACAGAAGTTAAGCTCTTTAGCGCCAATGGTAGTTGGGGGCTGTCCCCCTGCGAGAGTAGGACGTTGCTAGGCCTACTAAGGTACTGCTGATTTTATCGGTAGTACCTTTTTTATTTTTTTTAATAAATTTTCCTCATCTCCACAATAATAAATAGCCACTCTATAAAATTCCTTATCGTTTACATTTTTCAAATAACCTCAGAATTTGTCGGTTATATAATTTCTTTTTAGAAGATATTATATAACGATAATATGGAATAACCACTTTAGTGAATTAAATAACTAAAATAAAATGAATATTCAAATAATATTGACAGATGTTTGATAGTATACTAGTATATATCTCTATAGCCGTAATGAGTTTTATAATGTTTCGAGTAAAAATAGGACATAAAAGCACTTGATTGGGGATATAATTCAATTTTCAAAACTTGAATTGAAAAATGGTTTATTACTAAAAAGGGGTTGTGTAACTATTGAAGAGTTTACGAGAACGAGCTTTAGATTTGCACAAAAATTTGAATGGTAAGTTAGATGTACAGATTAAGTTGCCTGTAGAATCGATCGAGGATTTGAGTTTAGCCTATTCACCAGGAGTTGCAGAGCCTTGTATTGAAATTGAAAAAAATCCGAATGCTGTTTATGACTATACAATGAAGGGGAATTTAGTGGCGGTCGTAACGGATGGCACAGCTGTACTTGGATTAGGAGATATTGGGCCAGAAGCTGCATTACCGGTGATGGAGGGGAAAGCACTTTTATTAAAACGTTTTGCAAATGTAGATGCCTTTCCAATTTGTTTAGATACAAAAGATCCAGAAGAAATTATACAAACTGTGAAAGCCATTAGTCCAACCTTTGGCGCTATTAATCTAGAAGATATTTCTGCACCTCGTTGCTTTGTTATTGAAGAGCGTCTTAGGGAAGAATGTAATATACCTGTTTTTCATGATGATCAACACGGAACAGCAATCGTTGTTGGTGCAGGAATATTAAATGCATTGAAAATTGTCAATAAAGATATTAAAAATGTACGAGTTGTTATTAACGGGGCTGGTGCAGCTGGAATATCAATTTTGCGCTTATTACGTAGCTTAGGCTTTGAGCATATGATTGTATGTGATACTAAAGGAATTATTCATAAAGATCGTAAAATAGGTATGAATTCAATGAAAGAGCGCATTGCAAAGTTTAGTAATTTAGATGGGTTACAAGGTTCACTTGAAGATGCTTTAACAGGAGCGGATATTTTTATCGGTGTGTCTGTAGCAAATGTTTTAACTGAGCAAATGATTCAGTCTATGAATAATAATCCGATTGTATTTGCATTAGCAAATCCAAATCCAGAGATTTCATATGACTATGCTAATGAGTGGGGAGTAAGAATAATTGCAACTGGGAGATCAGATTATCCAAACCAAATTAACAACATGCTAGCATTTCCGGGTATCTTTAGAGGAGCATTAGATGTACGTGCATCAGATATCAATGAAGAAATGAAATTAGCTGCAGTTAGTGCAATTGCTTCTCTTATCACTGAAAAAGATTTGAAAGATGGACGAATTGTACCGGAGATTTTCGATGTACGTGTAACAGATACTGTAGCAAGAGCGGTAAGACTTGCGGCTATATCTACGGGTGTTGCACGTATCCAACCACAAGAAAAAGGAATAGAAATATTATAGAATATAGAATTTTGCACAGGATATCGGATCCTGTGTTTTTTTTATTCATCAATAACGAAAAGTTAAGCCACACTTTAAGACTTAGGAAAGAGACAAGAGGAGAGGTGGGTATCAACTGAGATAAATAGCTGATTGGTTCAACTAACACTCAGTGTAGGATGAAGAAAATCCCCACTGAGTGAAGTTTCATTTTATAATGAAAGATGTCCTAACAGTTATAATAAGAGAAGACCTATGTAAGGAAGTGACACTTTGGCTAAAAAACAAGTATGGTTTGAAGTAGAAGAAACAGAAACCATTGATGAATGTTTGGAAAGAATGAAGCAAGAAGGCTATATGCCTGTAGGAAGAAAAGAGGAGCCGCTTTTTCAAATGGTGAATGGAGA
>DATMJF010000259.1:0-4191 GCA_035554455.1 Rummeliibacillus sp. | reverse complement strand
TAGTGGATGATTTTGATTTAATTGTTGCTTCAGTTTATCTATGAACATGAAATTTCCCTCACCTCAAAGTTTATGTTGTTATTTATCGTATCACTAAGAGTTTGATGGATAAAGAATATCAGAATCCTTTGTTTAATAATTTATTCGACTTGCAAGCAGTATGTACACTATGGTTTATTCCTTTACTATCGAATAATAATTTTCCATTAAAATAACAGCCTGATTCATTACTTAATCAGACTGTTTCGTTGATAAATGTCCAAACCTCACTTACTTATGATACGGTTCACCCTGTTACATCTAAGTGAGGTAATGAGTTGGGATGAATCCATCTAACTAACTCAATCCTCGCCATTTGCCCATCTATTTTCCAAATCTTTTGCGATATCCGCATTTTCTACATAGTTCCTCTACTGCAACTCTTCGTGAAAAACCATCTACAAGATTTTTCGCTCTATCGCCTTCGATAATATCAGAGAATGAGGTATCATTAATATTTCCAAGATTGATAACTCCCTCACCATCTAAACAACAAGGGATAACAACTCCGTTTGCTAAAATACCTGCTTGATTTCGAAGGCCATGACAGAAGCCTTTCCCGTCATCCTCTTCTTCATGTAACGCTGGCCACTGGAACTCGTAATCTTGATTGATGTAGATACGGTCCGCAATTTTCACACCACTTCCCGGAGTGACCTTTTCTTCGATCTTGTAGTCTAAATCAAATTCTTTCTCAATGATCTCGAGTACTTGACGGTTTCTTTGTTTTTCAAGATTCGTCATATTGTCTTGCGTAAGATTCCATAGTCTCAGCGAAACAATCAGATCTGATTGGCTCGTTGCTTCTTTAATAAATGAAAGGACACTCGTTACATATCCTTCCTTATCTGTAGAACCAGCATGGCCATCAAAGCTATGAAGTGAAAAATTCATCTGTCTGAGTGCAGGTTTATTTAATAATTTGTGCTTTCTTTTATTAATTAATGTTCCATTAGTTGTAATATTAACTTTAAACCCTTTTTCATGACTTAAGTCTAACAATTGATCTATTTTAGGATGGAGCAGTGGCTCACCTTTTACATGTAAATAAATGTAGTCTGTGTGAGGTTTAATTTGGTCTAATCTCTTAGAAAAATCCTCCACAGAAATGAATTGCTTCTGCCGTTCTGTTGGCGGACAAAAGCTGCATGCAAGATTACATACACTTGTAATCTCTAAGTAAAACTTCTTAAATTTTTCCAACTTCAATTCCCCACTTCTTTGACTACTTAGAATAGAATAAAATACTGTTCTATCACTATTACCATTTTCTCTGTTTGAACGCATTCAATTGCATTTTACTCATTACTTTTCCTGCTACAATCTAAACAAGGATTCCTACATTTATTATGACCTATTAATATTCAGAAGACGATCAGGAAATTTTATCCAATGGTCTTCTGATGCTAGTGAACTAGTAGGTAACTATAATATTGTCGAAATTTTAACCAAAAATGTTCCACCATATATTGAATTATCCTAATTATCATGATAAATCTAAAGTGTGTTCCATTTTATACTGTCTTAGGAGACACCCTTACTTAAAAACCTCATAACTTATGCTTCGGTTCACCGTAACCTTTATAACTGCGAATTAAAAAAAGAACCTTCAATCCAAAGATAGATCAAAGGTTCTTTGTTTTTTCACTGATATTCTATATGCTAGTCTTCGCTTAGACGAAGCGCCTTCGCTGTTGAAGCATGAAGTTCGTTGAAAAGCTCTGGGTTTTCCATTAGTTTCATGCCATAAGAAGGAATGATTTCTTTGATTTTTGGTTCCCATTCTTTCATATGTTGAGGGAAGCATTTGTTAATTACATCAAGCATAACTGGAACAGCAGTAGAAGCACCTGGTGAAGCGCCTAGTAGTGCAGCAACTGAACCCTCAGCACCAGTAATAACTTCTGTACCGAATTGAAGCGTACCTTTGCCGCCTGCCTCAGTATCTTTAATAACTTGTACACGTTGACCCGCTACTACGATATCCCAATCTTCACTTTTAGCATTTGGAACGAAATCACGTAACTCTTCAATACGTTGTTCTTTCGATAACATAAGTTGTTGAACTAAGTATTTTGTTAAATCCATGTTTTTGGCACCTGCCGCTAACATTGTGAAGACATTATTCGGTTTTACAGAACCAATTAAGTCCATGTTTGAACCAGTTTTTAAGAATTTAGGTGAGAACCCTGCAAATGGTCCAAATAGTAATGATTTTTTGTTTTCAATATAGCGTGTATCAAGGTGTGGTACAGACATTGGAGGCGCACCAACTGCAGCTTTACCGTATACTTTTGCATGGTGTTGCTCTACAATTTTAGGGTTTTTACATACTAGGAATAAACCGCTTACTGGGAAACCACCAACATGTTTACTTTCAGGAATACCTGTTTTTTGTAGGATTGGTAGACTTCCACCACCTGCACCGATAAAGACGAATTTCGCGCTATGGCGTTCAACTTGACCGTTAGCGTTGATTACTTTTACATCCCATGAGCCATCGCTATTACGTTTCATATCTTTTACTTGATGGTTGTAGTTAATTTCAACATTTTGATTTTTTAAGGTATCAAATAAAATACGAGTTAAAGCACCAAAGTTAACGTCCGTACCAGAGTCGATTTTAGTTGCTGCAATCGGTTCGTTTGATGTACGGCCATCCATTATAATTGGAATCCACTCTTTTAGTGTGTTTGGATCATCAGAGAATTCCATACCTTGGAATAGATGATTTTTTGAAAGCGCTTCAAAACGTTTTTTCAAGAACTCTACATTTTCTGCCCCTTGTACTAAACTCATATGAGGTAGTGGCATTATAAAATCTTTTGGATTGCTAATTTTATTGTTATCTACAAGATAAGACCAAAATTGTCGTGAAACTTGGAATTGTTCATTAACGTTGACCGCTTTACTAGTTTCGATAACGCCATTTTTTTCAGTAGTATAGTTAAGCTCACATAATGCAGAGTGTCCTGTTCCTGCATTGTTCCATTCGTTAGAGCTTTCTTCACCTGGTTTATCAAGTTTCTCAAATACTTTAATGTTCCATTCCGGTACTAATTCTTTCAGGAGTGTTCCCAAAGTCGCACTCATGATTCCGGCACCAATTAAGATAACATCTGATTTAGTTTGTTTGTTACTCATTTTTACCTTCCTTACATGCTAAGATTTGCAGAAAGGATGTAGGCGCTCTTGCCTAGGCGTCACAGCAAGCCAAGGCGCAACCTAGTTACACACCTTTTCTGTATCATTTATAACCTTTACATAGTGTATCACATTTATTTATAGATTAAAATATACACTATAATATACATTAAAAGATGGTAAAAAGCGAGAAATCAGTCCATAAGGCCCTAGAAACATGAAAAAGCAAATGCATTAACCCAGCTTCTTGAAAAGGTTAAGGCTTTGGTTTGCAGTTACCTGAGAACCGCCATCCTTATTAGTCGCATTGTACCGTTTTATTTTAGACATAAAAAATGCCCACGTTCTTTCGAGGATGTTTCAGTTTTATTATTTACTCAACCAAAGTAAATCATCCAACCCAATATATAACAGTTTATAATATAGTTGGATACTTCGATAGCATCACAATGCAAAAGACTCTAGAACTTTTTAGTCCCAGAGGCTCATAATCGACTCTAATCCATATGATCTTTCAACATTCCTAAGTTACCTTCAAACTAATTACCACCGTTATTTGTGGCATTGTTCATCCTTCATATAGCTAAGTGAAATAGTCTTTTATTTTCCTATTCTATCGTATAATTAACCAAAAAGTAGGTGAGTAAAAAACATGATCATAAAAGTTGAAATAAAAGATCAACCGATTTCCGGACAATTTGAAGAAAAAATTTATGATATTTCTAACCCAACTACTCAGGAGTGGACATGGGTCAAATTTGAAGATGAAAATTATCATGAATGGTACGGTCAATTTAGAGGACTACCAAAATCTATTGCTTTATCTACCAAATATAATATAGTTCTTGTTCTTACATCAGACTATCTTATAGAGTTAGATTGTAAAAATGGTGAAATGACAGCCTTTGAATCAATTAATGAAGAACAAAAAATATATCAGGATTTAACTGTAACGCCTGATGGAGATTTTATCATACCAGATTATTATACGATTGAAAAAATTGGAAC
>DATMJF010000258.1:0-3390 GCA_035554455.1 Rummeliibacillus sp. | reverse complement strand
TCAGCAGCACCATCATCTGCATAGTTTTATCTGAACAGAGAAGGATTTACAGAATTCATCAAGATAATGAATTGGTACCAGTCCCTCGCTAATCGATGATTTTATTAGTATGAAATATGAGAAGTATCGATAAAGTGTTTGAACATAAAACAAATTTCTACTCATAAAGTATCTAGATAATGAATAAATTTTTTATTATCAAGATTGTTTATAGAGGGGGATGTATTTGCTCAATCAGGGAGACTTTCTTCCTATTTTACAATTAGGCACTGGTCTATTTTGGATTGTTGCGTATATTCTAATAATAATACGTGGATTTCAAGATAAAAATTATGGAATGCCGATGGTAGCTATTTGTGCAAATATATCATGGGAATTTATTTTTACATTCATTTTCCCTCCTTCGGGACCACAAATAATGATTACATTCATTTGGTTTTTACTGGATATTTTTATTTTGATGCAATTTCTAATTTATGGAAGAAAGGGCATCAAGAATGGTATTTCAGTAAATTATTTTTACTCGACATTTTTCATAACTCTCGCAGTCAGTTTTCTTATCATAATGGCGATGACATATGAGTTTAATGATGTTGAAGGGAAATATGCTGCTTTTTCACAAAATTTAATGATGTCTGGTCTATTCATTTCTCTATTATTAAGTAGAGGTAACACAAGCGGCCAATCTATCAATATCGCGATTTTTAAAATGCTAGGAAGCTTATTTGCTGGTATTGCATTCTTTCTTTATTTCAGAACAGATCTGATTACGATACTTTCAATTGCTACTTTCATATATGACTTGATTTATATCTTTCTTTTGCGAAAGTTTTATAGAAGAAATAGATTCTAGATTCAACTAATAACCAAAACCTTACCTAATTTGTATGGTAAAATGGAACGTATGTTTGTTTTAATGTATTTAAGATAGTTTGTACTCAAGGGTGGTTGGCTCACTCCCGAGAAAGGGGGTGGTGCCATGTCAGTATATGAAGCATTAATGTTTGCGATAGCATTTGCAGCATTAGTCGTTTCAATACTTTCATTTAAAAACCATAAAAAATAACCCATCCTTGAGTTAAGGGCTCAGATGGGTTATATATTCCATTACAGCCAATCCCCTTGAGGGAACCAACTATCTAATTGACCGTTCGATGCGACAACATCGGCGGTCTTTTTAATTTATGCTTTTGATAACTTTAGTATACGTGGAGTTTGTTATTTTTTCAAGGTACTCCTCGAGAAGGTGCCAGTCCCTCATTCAATTGATATAATTTCAGTAAAATAGTTTAGAGAAAAGGACGGTAAACCAGAAAATAACCTATTAAAGAGGTAGCGACTATGGTTGCTATATAAATCAACTTATTATTTACTTTTTGATAGAACCAATAGCCTAATATTATTAAACTTAGGGTATCAAAAATGAATTGAAATAAAAAAGTATGGTTGTTATATAAATAGATACTTACACCAATTGTTTCCGCAGCTAATCCGCTTACTGGCAATGCATACAAAAAGTTACTCAGTTTGTTCTCTTTGTTCCAAAAGTAAAGTGCATAACTAATAGCACTACATACTAAGGCAAAAACACTATACAGTATAAATAGATTCCATTGAAATCCCTCAGTGTAAAACCTAGGAATAAAAAAGCCGAGTACATATTGCAAAAAGTAAAAACTAAAACTCATAACGAATAGGTATAATAGAACGTTAATAGTAGCATTTTTATTTGAAGAACTAAAATAAATAATTAATGTCACTGTTAACATCCAAAAGCCAAATAAAGTGGCTATGGAGCTGAAACTCCATAAATCATCATTTGGGAAAAAGTCCGATAATCTAGTTATAATGCCCGCAACCAATCCAACCCCAACAAAAAATAGGTAAGATTTAAAATGAATTTGAATTCCTTTGGAATGTGCTTCTACTGTCATTTAAACTCTCCTTCGTGTTATGTAGAGAAATTACAATTATTCACATACTTCATCTATATAGTTATTTTAACATCAAATTTCCATTTACCTTTTAAAAAATAAGTTCGCTTTAAAATCAAGCGAACTACCTCAGATAAATTGGAATAACGTTTCTTTTTCTTACATCATAGACGAGGACTAGCATAAAAGTACGAACCTACTCTGTAACCAAAAGAGGAATTTACTTATTCAACTAACCAGCTAATAATTTGTATGATAGACAGTTAAATAATGGGATTTCATTGTGCTATACTTTAAATGAGGTATGATAAATAAACTTTAGATTATATTTAGAGGAGACGTTATGGAAAGTAGGTACATGAAAAATTATTTCACCGTCCTTTATGAGCAACGAGAAGAATTTGCTAATGAGCTAAAAAATTTTAAAAATAAAGAATGGGAACGTCCTCAAGAAGACAAGTGGTCTTTTGGAGAAACATATTATCATTTATACTTAATGGTTAGACTATTTAGACAGTTAAACAAACCGTATTTACCGATTTCAAAGCCCATTGCTACAATAAGAAGAGGAAAGTCATACAAATTTAATAGTGAAGATATATTCACTGAATATAAAGAAAAACACAACAAACCTATGAAAGCACCTTTTGTTTTAGTGCCACCAAAAGGTATTAAAGAGAAAATTTCATTTGATTGGATATTAAACGAGCTAGATAGCGAAACTAGGCATTTAGAAAAAATACTTTCTAATATTAGCGATAACGTTGCTGGACATATACGTTACCCCGATCCAATAGCTCATTATCCAAATTTAATACAATGTATTGATATACTAGGTATACATGAAAAACATCATTTTTTATTATGCAAAAAATATTATAACTTACAATGATATTGACCTATAAAACTGATATTTCATTTGAAAATTCCTAAAAATGCTAACAGGGTGTTTTAGTTTAATAAGAATAGGGCTTGCGTTTATGATTGATTTTCATATCTGCAAGTCCTTTTGTTCTACTGTATCCTACAGTTACCTATAGAATTAGACTGTAACAGGAGCGGGTTAGCATATTTTTTCTACCATGGGGTATTAGTTCCGAAACCATAATAAGAGTCTTATTAAACTAACGAGTGCGTTAGTTTAACAAGAGAAAGTAGTTAAGATCTTCAACAATCGGGCGCTATCCTCGAAAAAAAGGATAAGCGCTTATTTTTTCATTTAAGGGCCAAACTGTTTAATAACAATTTTAAAGTAAAGTGGATATTGTGAAGTTTTACCGGTATATCTCCATAAATTCACAACTTAATTACATTTGTTATATAATGGTTAAAAATGGATTTGAAAAGAGGGTGTTAAATGACTAATTTTTTCTTAATACTCATGGGCTTCTTTATCGTTATTGCAAATATTATTGGATTTATATCCTACAAAAAAAAGAAAAATCTATATTTCGCT
>DATMJF010000257.1:0-7016 GCA_035554455.1 Rummeliibacillus sp. | reverse complement strand
ATAGTGCCGTATCCCCAGCATGATAAATGGTTTTACCTTCTACAAATAGTAATATCCCTGAAGGCATACCTGTATAAATAATTTGTTGGTCATCCGTTATATAAGATGAACCGTGAAAAGCTTGTGTTAGTTTTACTTTACCAAAGTCAAATTGATGCGCACCTCCAATATGCATTGGATGCGTATCAATCCCTTGCCAAGAAAGGTATACGGCTAATTCATTAGGTGCTACAACGAGAGCTCCAGATTGTTTAGCAATTTCTACAGTATCTCCAACATGATCGTTATGACCATGTGTCAACAAAATAACATCCGGTTTTTGCTCATCTACTTTTAAATCTGTCAGACTATTACCTGTAATAAAAGGATCAAACAAAATCGTATAACCATCCGTTTTAACTTTTACAATTGAGTGCCCATGATAAGAAATTTGCATGATGTACCCATCCTTTCAATATATCGTTTCATCATTTCTATTCGTTATTGTTACTTATTTTCCTCTTTTTTGTTAGACTATAGTTGAAAAGAGTTACTTAAATGAAAGATTTATTTAATATCATAATTCAATAACTCTGAATTTCTAAGGAGGATACTTATGAACAAAGTACAATTAATCCAAAACTATTTACAAGAAAAAAATATCGATGCTGCATTCATTACAACACCTGATAATGTGTTCTATCTTTCAGGTTTCAGCAGTGATCCTCATGAGCGTCTCCTTGGCATAATGGTATTTAAAGATGCAGAACCTTTTATGATCTGCCCTAAAATGGAAGTTCCTGATGCAAAAGCTGCAGGCTGGTCATTCGAAACAGTAGGACATGACGATACCGAAAATGCATGGGAAATTTTCCACAACACTGCAAAATCTCGTGGTGTTCAATTAAACACAATTGCAATTGAAAAAACTCACTTAACTGTTGAACGTTTAGAAGCACTTCAAGACTTTTACCCAACTACAAAGTTCTTTGGCCTAGACGAACAATTAAATAATATGCGTTTAGTAAAATCTGAAGATGAATTAGACAAATTACGTGAAGCAGCTAAATTAGCTGACTACGCTATTGAAGTTGGTTGCAACGAATTAGCAGAAGGTAAAACTGAAATTGAAGTATTATCTGCTATCGAATCTGCAATGAAAGAAAAAGGCGTTTATATGTCATTCGACACAATGGTCCTAACTGGATTAAATGCCGCTTCACCACACGGTACTCCAGGAACTCAAAAAATTCAAAAAGGCGATTTAGTTCTATTCGATCTAGGCGTTGTTTACGAAGGTTACTGCTCAGATATTACTCGTACAGTAGCATTTGGTGAACCTTCTGAAGCACAAAAAGCTGTATACGAAGCTGTTAAAAATGCCAATGAATCTGCTATTGCAGCAGTAAAACCAGGTGTACGCGCTATGGACTTAGATAAAGTTGCTCGCGATGTCATCAGTGAAGCTGGCTACGGCGAATACTTCACTCACCGTCTTGGTCATGGTCTTGGAATCTCAGTACATGAATTCCCATCTGTACATGGTGCTAACGAAATTGCGATGAAAGAAGGCATGGTCTTCACTATCGAACCAGGTATCTACAAAGGCGACACAGCTGGCGTCCGCATAGAAGACGATGTTTATGTAACTGCTAATGGCGTAGAAGTGCTAACAAGCTTCCCTAAGGAACTACAAATTATCGAACCAAAATAAGTAGATTAGTTTTTACCCGCAACCAGATAGATTGGTTGTGGGTTTTTTATTTTTTGGTGCTGTTTAATTTGAATTTGTAGATTTTATCTATCAATTGCATTTGCAATATAAACGAATAAGAGCAACATTCCATCATTTGCAAAATTTAAGGATATGAAATGTATCAAACGCTAATACAATTCTAAAAGTCGAGAGTAATTGGTAAGAGAACGCGAGTAAATCATCCAAGAACGAGAGTAAACAGGCTCAAAACGCGAGTAAATATAAACTCTATTATCTTTCAAATGATTACGCTAGTTTTCAGATGCAAAAATAGACCTCTCAAAGTTTGAGAGGTCTACGAAATTAGTTTTTTCTCTAGCTACATCTGCTGACTTTTTATAAAGGTTTTGATATCAGAGCCTTTATAAAAGGCTATCTGCTGATACGTATGAATAATTCAATGCTTCTGCTACAGCTTCGAATGTAACATTTCCTTCTAAAGTATTAAGGCCATTTTTCAAAGCTTCATTAGTTAAGCATGCTCGTCTATATCCTTTATTCGCAATTTCTACTGCGTATGGTACTGTATTATTTGTTAATGCGATTGTTGATGTACGAGGTACAGCACCTGGCATATTTGCAACTGCATAGTGAACGACACCATGTTTGATATAAGTTGGGTCATCGTGTGTTGTAATGCGATCAGAAGTTTCAAAAATACCACCTTGATCAATCGCAATATCTACAACTACAGAGCCAGGAGACATTGATTTAATCATTTCTTCAGTAACTAATTTTGGTGCTTTTGCTCCTGGAATTAACACTGCACCGATCACTAAATCAGAGTGTTTCACTGATTCAGCGATATTATATGGATTGGACATTAATGTTTGTACATCATTGCCAAATTGATCATCTAATTGACGTAAACGTTCATTGCTTAAATCAATAATCGTAACTTCAGCACCCATGCCAATTGCAACTTTTGCTGCATTAGCACCTGCCATGCCACCACCGATAATTGTTACCTTAGCACGTGGTACCCCTGACACGCCACCAAGTAAAATTCCTTTACCGCCTTCTTGTCTTTCTAAATATTGTGCACCAATCTGTGTAGACATACGACCTGCTACTTCACTCATTGGTGTTAATAATGGTAATGAACGGTTTGGTAATTGCACTGTTTCATAAGCAATTGCTACTACTTTTTTATCCAGCAGAGCTTGAGTTAATTCAGGCTCAGGAGCTAAATGTAAATAAGTGAATAGAATTTGTCCTTCGTAAAAATAATCAAACTCTGAAGAAATTGGTTCTTTCACTTTCATCACCATTTCTTGTTGCCAAGCTTCACCTGCTGTTGCAACAATATGAGCACCTGAAGCTTTGTAATCTTCATCTGTAAAGCCCGAACCAAGACCAGCACCTGTCTCAATAAATACTTCGTGCCCAAACACTGTTAAGCTCACCACACCGGCTGGCGTCATCGCTACACGGTTTTCGTTGTTTTTAATCTCCTTTGGAACACCGATCTTCATACCCCATCCTCCTCATTGTAAAAAAGCAATTGTTTGTTTTTTATGTATATATTTACACTTTACATAAAAACAAGTCCATTGTATCAGATTTTGAAATGTTTTTGTTAATTATTTAGAAAATTATCTTTTTTAAGATAACACTATCAAAATGTTGGAAATTATTTTAGCTAAATAATGTACGTAAACCCTCTATTTTATTAGTATTATAGACTTTATTACAAATTTTCAAACATGGAAGTAAAGGGATTTTTTTATAAATGAAGAATGTTATAATAGAGATATAAAAAGGAGGAATCTATTATGGCATTAACTTATAACAACATCGTTGTGGCAGTCGACGGTTCAAAAGAGGCAGAATACGCGTTCAAAAAAGCAATTGCAGTAGCAAATCGTAATGAATCAACTCTTAATTTAGTTAACATTATTGATACTCGTTCTTTTGCTGCAATTGAAGCTTATGATCGTTCAATTCAAGAACGTGCTCAAGAGTTTGCTGAAGAATTATTAGAAGGGTACAAAAAAGAAGCTGAAGCTGCAGGCGTTAAAAACGTGAATGTATTAATCGAATATGGTTCACCTAAAACGATTATCACAAGAGATGTCTCTAAGAAAGTTGAAGCAGATCTAATTATCTGTGGTGCTACTGGTCTTAATGCTGTTGAAAGATTCTTAATCGGTAGTGTTTCTGAGAGTATTGTACGTTCTGCAAAATGTGATGTTCTTGTTGTTCGTACAGATTCAGTTATTAAAGATTAATTCGTTCGCTTTTAATTGCAAAAAGCTTACAGAGCATGTTCTGTAAGCTTTTTTGTTTTTATCCAGCGGAACGAGCGTCCTCCGCTTTTACTATCCCTTTTGTTCTTTTTTCCATTTTTGTACTTTTGCAAAGAATAATTCTAAGGCTTTCATATTTTTCATATTTGGAACTTTTGCAAGAAGTACTTCTTTTACTGGTTTATCTGTTTCATTTTTCTTCTGTACTATTAATAAGCTTTTCGCATGAGCTTTGTTTGAGAAGAGTTCATCAGGTAATTGAATGAGAGCTTGTATCCAAGCTTTTTGTGTGATTAATTTATTTAATAATGCGGATTGTTCCGATTCAAAAATATGATCTGGTACAAGGAAGAAAAGATAGCCTCCATCTTTTACGTATTTTAGAGATTGTTCAATAAATAAATGGTGAGCGTATGTCATTCCTTCTTGTGCTTTTACCTCATATTCTTTCGCAATTTCATCATTTGGATAATAGCCAACTGGTAAATCACAAATAACAGCATCTACAGGGTCAATCATTAGGTTTTCTAGTGCGTCTTGTCGATATAGCGCAATAGGTTGTTTTTCTAATTCTGCTGATGCTGCTGCAAGTTGAATTAGTAACTCATCAATATCAACTCCGACACCTTCAATTTTATCTCCTACTAAATTCATCACTGTTAACAGTAAATTCCCTGTTCCAATCGCCGGATCGAGCACAATCATTTTATTATTTGATTTAAACTCTTTTTCATAAAATTGTTCAACAAAATAACCTAGTAATAAGCCGAGCGAATCGGGGGTCATTTGATGATTTGGTTGTGCGCTTTGTCGCATCCCTTTTAAAATGGTAAGTTGGATTGCTTTTCTGATTTCTTCCTTAGAAGGTTCGCTTCCTGCTGGTTTTACTTCACCATCTAACCATGTATTTAAAGTTTCTAGAACACTATCTAAGTAAGTTAAATCATGCTCTTTCGCTATGTTTTCTGCATATTCATCTATAAATGAAAATAACTTTTCAATGTTTCCCATTTTGTTCTCCTTCAAAACGGAAACCCACTCTTTAGGTACGAGTGGGTTTCCCATTGGTTTATTGTCATTAATCGTGCTTATTTTGTAAGTGCTTTTACAGCTGCTAATGCACTGTCATAATCTGGGTGGTGTGTACCTTCTGATACATATTCTGCATAAGAGATTTTGCCATCTTGATCAACAACAAAAATTGAACGAGCAAGTAGTCGTAATTCTTGCATATGTACACCATATGCATCACCAAATGATAAATCGCGATGATCTGATAAAGTATAAATATTTTCGATACCGTTTGCTCCGCACCAACGTTTTTGAGCAAATGGAAGGTCACACGAGATAGTTAAAATCACTACATTTTCACCTAAACCTGTTGCTTCTTCGTTAAAGCGACGAGTTTGTGCATCACATACACCTGTATCTAATGAAGGAACGACACTGATTAAGACAGTTTTGCCTGCAAAGTCTGATAAGTGTTTTTCTTCTAGACTAGTTGACAATACTGTAAACTCAGGTGCTTTGTCACCTACTTTAATTTCTGGTCCTACTAATGTTACTGGGTTGTTAATAAATGTTACTTGTACCATTTCAACGCCTCCTCATTCATTATATTACTCGAATCTTTCTGGCTCTTGCAACTGTGAAGGCTCATCATTATTCGGGTCTTTAGTTATTGTTTTATTTTCCATGTTTTCTTGTAACTTCTGATTTTCAATTGTTTCAACTGCAATCACTTTTTCTGTTTTTTCAAAAGTTCCTTCATGAACAACTTTGGTATCTGCAATATAATCATGGATTGCTTTATGATTCGGTGTAAATGCTACAACAATATACAGAAATTTAATTGTAACTGAAATAAAGCGGCCTATCCATTCACGGAAAAGTACAGTTCCCCATGTTAACGGTTGCTCATTCTCTGAAATAACTCGAATACCAAGTGCCATCTTACCTACAGTTTGCCCCCAGATTTTCGTCATAATAACAAAATAGCCATAAAAAATGATACCTGTAGCAAAGCCATAAGGTGCGATGTACATAATCTTAATATCTTCCCACCCTGTAAAGAAAAATAGTGGTTTTACTGTAATTGCGGTTAAGGATGAAATTACGATTAAGTCAATCATATATGCCCAAAATCTAGTCCAAAATCCTGCAGATTTCAAGTGATAATCTATAACCTTTTTAACTTGTATCGGCTCAGGGCTTAGTGTTCTGACATCAATTGCTTCTGACATAGTCCTAATCCCTCCTTATTCTTCACCATACAAGTACATCATACGTGGTGCACTATTTTTTGATAACAATTTACTTATCGCTTCTTTTTCAACTGAGCCACCCAATAATGTATTGATTTTCGAAGAGAACACTGATGTCCAATCTTGTGAAGATGTATATTCATATACTTCTGCACCTTCAAGCTTATTTTCCTTTTTAAGAGCTGCAAGTGCATCTTCACTATAGCCCAACTGATCAACTAAGCCTGCCTTCACCGCTTGTGATCCATTCATAATACGACCATCTGCAATGGCTTTAACTTCTTTTACAGACATACCGCGGCCATCAGCAACAACTTTAACAAATCGGTTATATGAATCATTCACCATATCTTGTAGGAGTTTTCGATCTGCATCTGTCATTCCTCGTGAACCACTCATAATATCTTTGTATGGTCCTGTCTTGATCGTGTTGAATTCTATTCCATATTTTTTCGCTAGTTTACTATAATCCATCCCATGCATAATAACACCGATTGATCCAGTAATTGTTTCTTCATCAGCAAAGATTTTGTCGGCTGGTGCTGAAATATAATAACCACCTGAAGCAGCCATTGATCCCATTGAAACGTAGATTGGGATATTTCGTTCCTTTTTAATTTGCTTAAGTTTTTCATAGATTTGTTTGGATTCATTGGTACCTCCACCAGGTGAATTTACTTTTAAAAGTACCCCTTTTACTTGGTGGTCATCTAATATATCATCTAATTGTTTAATAAAAAATTGATGATTATATGTTTCACTACTAAA
>DATMJF010000256.1:0-2735 GCA_035554455.1 Rummeliibacillus sp. | reverse complement strand
CCAAAGAAGATCAATTGCAAGCGACAATTCAACTTACAACCTTCTATTATGTCGGTCAATTGGATGATCAAAGTAATAAGTAAAGTGAAACTTCACTCAGTAGTTTATTTCACTGAGTGTTAGTTCAACTAATCGGGCTTTTATGAGTAGTAAACCTCAGCTTAGCCTTAAGATGGGGATGCCCGTGAAAGCAGGATAGAGAGGGATAAAAGATGGAAATTGTCTATGCAGTGTTTTTTATGTTATTTGGTTTAGTATTTGGCTCTTTTTTTAATGTAGTAGGGTTACGTGTGCCAAAAGGTGAATCAATTATTACGCCACCTTCACATTGTGATGGATGTAAAAGAAGGTTGACGGCAATCGATTTAGTGCCGGTCCTTTCCTATATTTTCTTAGGAGGGAAATGTCGTACATGCGGTGCGAAAATCGGATTCTTCCATCCATTAATGGAACTATTAACAGGAATTTTATTTACTTTAGCATATCTTCAGTTTGGATTTACTCCAGAATTAGCAGTTGCATTACTATTTATCTCACTTTTAGTGATTATTACTGTTTCGGATATTGCATATATGCTTATACCAGATAAGGTGCTATTGCCATTTGCGGTTGTGCTTAGTATATGTCGTGTTTTTTCTCCACTAGATCCTTGGTGGGATGCGATTGTTGGGGCGGCTGTTGGATTTGGTATTTTGTTTATTATTGCCTTTGTGTCGAAAGGTGGTATGGGTGGTGGAGATATTAAGCTATTTTTCGTCATTGGTCTTGTACTGGGTTTTAAGTTGACGATCGTGGCATTGTTTATGTCCGCAGTAATCGGACTTGTAGCAGGTGTTGTACAACTCATGTGGCAAAAAAAGGGGCGTAAGCAACCAATCCCATTTGGACCATGGATTGCCGTGGGAAGCGTTTTGACGTATTTTTATGGGCAAGAGATACTCGAATGGTATACTAATTTGTTATTTTAAATAGAAAACTTTTTAGGACAAGACGACATCAGTCTTGTCTTTTTTTATGTCTATTCTGCTAGGGTATTGAATAGGGGTGATGTCATGAAATTTAATAGTAGAAAAAAACAAGAACAAACACATTTTATGTTAGCGGCCGTTATTCATGGCGTATTGATAGGTGCTGCGGGGGTACTGCTATTTTTCTTTATTTTGCAGACCGTTGAAAAGAGATCTGCGCAACCTGATGAACAAACTTTATCTGTAAGTACGTCACAAAGTACAAAAGAAACTAGTAAACCAGTAAAATTCTATGCAGTTCAATACGGTGTCTATACATCGTCACAAGCAGCGTCGGATTTTCTAGCGGGTCATCCTGAATATGAAAATGTTGCGATTGTACCAGTAGGAAAGCAGTTCTATTTATGGAGTGCAGTAGGAAATAGTGAAAAGAAAATCAAGTCCATCGTTACCAAAGATGCCTTTGTAAAGCCATTTACGCTATCTGGAGCAACATGTGAAGAAAAAGGGTTGAAAAGTATACCACAATTACTCGAAGTTAGCAAAGTCGCGAAATTAAATGTTAGCGATTCTACTAAAGAACAAGCCACTCCAGCTGATTGGAAGGGGAATGTTACTTCAGTGACAAAGGTTTCAAATAATTTAGAGGTGGTAAAATTACAACTTTTAGCGCATTATGTCTCGCAAAATGATTGCTTAGAAATTAAATTTTGATCGTTAATATAGATGTAAAAAAGAATTTCGCTTATTTTTGGTAATTTCCCTAAATTTTACTTTTCTATTATGATGGCTAAAAAGGAGGTATGATGGAATGTCAATACGATTAAACAAAGACGTTATTTTACTTAATCCACAAGGAAATTGTGAAGAGTTATTTGGGAAATTACAACTACCTTTTTCAGTCATCCACCAAGATGTGCCAATGGATTACGCATTGCCTACTAATCCCTTTGAATTTGCCAATAGTTCGGTTGTTGTAAAGTTATTACGTATGCAAAAACCACATGCATCGTTATGCTATATGAATGTTAAACGTGTAGTAAGTTTAAATGGGGAGATTATACGTTTACCACGTACTAGAAACGAAGCAATATCTTTTTTTAAGCGATTATCAAATAACAAGCATAAAGTGACAACAGCAGTAGGAATTCGCTATGATGACCAGCTTTCATCTTTTGTTGTTCAGTCGGATGTGACGATGCATTGTTTATCAGAAAAAATAATTGCTCAATATGTCGAAACAGGGGAACCTTTTGAGCAAGATGTTGGTTATAATATAATGGGAGTAGGACAAAATTTAGTGAAGAGGATTAATGGAAGCAAATATAATGTCGCAGGACTTCCTTTAGATGTACTTAGAACTTTTTTGACGGATAAGAAAATTATTGCTGTTGAAAAGGGGGAACAAGTACATGGTAACTAATGTTGAAGCACCACTCATGATTCGTGATGTGCATCAAGATGACAGACCTAGAGAAAGACTCAAGCGACAAGGCGCAGATAGTTTATCAAATCAAGAGTTGATCGCGATATTACTCCGGACGGGCACGAAGCAAGAATCTGTTCTTCATGTAGCAAATCGTGTGCTAACTCATTTTGAACAGCTTCACGAATTAAAGAATGCGACAATCGAAGAAATTATGGATATTAAAGGTATTGGTGAAGCAAAAGCCATACAGTTGTTAGCGTCTATTGAATTAGGTAGACGATTAAACAAAAAAAGGGCAGACGATCGTTTCATCATTCGTTCTCCACAAGATGCTGCAA
>DATMJF010000255.1:0-5282 GCA_035554455.1 Rummeliibacillus sp. | reverse complement strand
TACTTCTAGCATACTAGCTCTCGTTAGCCTTGCTATAATCGCCATCGGACCTGTTGCTAATGCGAGTGTTGGTAGCACCATATGCTTTGGACTTTCCCAAGTTGCTGCAGGGAACCAGCCAAGCTCTCCAGCAAACACTTTAATTAGTAATGTAGCTAAGATAAAGTTTGGTAACGAAATCCCTATTACAGCAAACGTCATGGCTAAATAATCGATCACGCCATTATGCCGGAGCGCTGCTAAAGTTCCTAATATTAACCCCGATATTACGGCGACTAATATCGTTACCATCCCCAGTTCGAATGATATTGGGAAACCTCGGCTGATCAAACTGTTAACTGTCTCATTTGGCTTTTTAATCGAAGGGCCAAAATCAAATGTTACAATGGACTTTAAATAACTTAAATATTGCTTTGAAAGTGGTTGATCTAACTTATAAAACTTGTCTAAGTTTGCTTGAATTGTTGGATTCGTCGTACGATCACTATCTAACGGTGACCCTGGAATGGCATGCATTAAAAAGAATGTTAACGTTGCAATAATTAAAACTGTCACAACCATCATCAAAAATCGTTTGATGATATATTTCACCATACAAATCTCCCCTTTGATCTCTCTATGATGTCATTAACAATATTTTGCTTGATATGCAAGCTCCGCCATGACCAACATTGCTCGATATGCTTCTAGAATATCTTTTGCATGAAATTCTACGATTGTTGTACCTTCAATAATTCTTGTTCCTGGCATTAAAGCCGCCCACTCTGCTTGACCATAATTGGTAAATTCAATTTTTAAAATTGGATTTTCCGGAGGTGTTAATGGTTTAATTTCGCCCTTTTTAGCAATTGCCTCAGCTACTTTTTCCGCAACTAATGTTCGTGCCTTTTTTGGATGCAATGTTTTAACACAAGATCTTGAAATAGATTCTTTTACAGCTGCTGTGACAACACCAGGAATTAACGCTTCTATTTCTTTGCATGCACAATCATCACCTGCTAAGAAAATAACAGGCACCCCATAATACCCTGCTACATATGCATTGAATCCAATTTCGCCAATCTCTACATCATTGATAAATATCGTTCTGAAACTAAATGTCATTGAGTGGCTCATAACTCCTGGCTGGCCAGCTCTTGCATGGTAACCAGCGAACATTACGCCATCAAATGTTTCGTCTACATTATGTACCATCGAGAATTGCTTGAAGTCCCCAGACATTAATGTTGCATCTTCATGCAATTCTTCAACTAATAAATTATTCATCTTCGAGTGGCTATCGTTTACTAAAACTTCAGTTGCCCCATTATGAAATGCTGATTCAATTATGGCATTTGCTTCTTGTGTCATAATTCTTCTCGAATTTTCATAATTGCGTTCTGAAGATGTTACGAACGTATAATCCGGTAACCCTGTAATACCTTCCATGTCTACTGAAAGAAAATATTTCATCCTTGTTCCCCCTATCAATCTCTTGTTGCTTATTGATAGGTTACCAGAAACATTCCGAATATTCAATTATTTTCAAGTAATAAAATGTAATATATCTTTATTTTTACAGTAAATACTTTTTATTTCATAAAAGCAAAAGATCCAATTCTCTAATGAAAAATGGATCTTTCGTTTCTTCTATTCTACACCTGGCAATATAGCCAAATCTTTATGTTCTGCATCTAAAAACACATCGACACCTAATGGAATTCCAACATTCGGTTCGCAATGCCCCATTTTAAAGCCACTTACAACTGGTATGTTTAAATTCTTGAAATAGAATTTAAATAAATCCTCTAAACTTGGTGAATCTTGATATTCACGAGGATTAGCATCAGTAAAATCACCAATTACTATACCCGCTACTTGTTCAAATTTGCGTGCTTGTCTAAGTTGATTTAACAATCCATCAATTTGTGCAGGCTCTAATCCTATATCTTCAATAAGTAAAATTTTACCTTTTGTATCAATTTCAAATTTAGTACCTAAACTATTCGCGATTAATGTTAAGTTTCCACCTGTTAGTTCACCGCGAGCTGCTCCACCGCAAATAGTTGTGAGTGGTGAAATACTTTCATCATAGTGAATCTCAGCTGGCTGGAATAATTGCTCGAACATATGCTTCGTACGCTCTGTTACATCATCACGTCCGATACTTGATAATGTAGGTCCATGGAAAGTAACAATATCTGAGAACATGCCGATTGCAGTATGCAAGAATGTAATATCAGAAAAACCCCAGAAAATTTTTGGATTTTCTTCCAATAATAAATAATCGATTTTGTCCGCAATTCTTGCAGCACCAAAACCAGCACTTGCACAGAAAATCGCTTTAATAGTCGGATCTTGAATCATATCTTGTAAGTCTTCAGCACGTTCTTCATCTGTTCCTGCTAAATAATTGTTATGAAGTTGCACAGTCTTTCCTAACACATAATGTAAGCCTAATTCTTCTAGAAAATCGAATGCTTTTGTTAATTTTTCTATATTAGGAGGACTAGATGGCGCAATAATACCAACTGTATCCCCTTTTTGCAATCTCGGTGGACGTCTTTTCATGTTCAAAACTCCTATGTCGTAATATGTAGCTATCCTTTACTTTATCAAACATCCAATGGAAAAAGCGAGTATATCCAATGAACAAAACTGGATATCATTAAATGTTCGTATATTTTATATGAATTTTGCATTATAAAATTGATTCATTTAACTATCTCGTAATTTTATATATAAAATCATTAGCATTCTAATAAATATAAAAAGGCTTTTCAAAAAAGGCGGTTTTACACTAACTTTTCGGAAAAGCCTCTCTATAATTAAAGGTATCGCAAGTATGTTTGCAGTATGCTAACATGCATTAAAATTTATATTTAGCGTCTTTTTCCAAGTGAACGTTTTTAATTTCCTCCAGAGCTACACCAATTCCACGAACTTTATTATAGTCAATCCATTTTTCCTTCTCGCGCTCAACTGCCCTGTTCTGCCATTCTAGCCACCCGCACTCAGCACAATGACTATCTACATAACTGTTACCGTGTGTGTCCTTATGGTGATAGATTGTATTTGCTTTACAATTGTAGCAATAGATGATCTTCTCATCGGTACGCATGTACATTGTAACTACCTCCTGGATTCTCCATTTATTAGTACCATAATTTACTATTCAGAGTTTCTTTATACAGGTGGCTCAAAATAAAAAGTAACCTATCTAATTGATATTAAATAGGTTACTTCTTTGTTTGTATTCGTTATATATTTGTAGAAATATATTTTGTTTCTAGGTACGGTTCGATGCCTTCAAGGCCACCTTCACGTCCAATGCCACTTTCCTTCATTCCACCGAATGGGATATGTGCCCCAGATGGTGCACCATCGTTCCAACCTACAATACCAAATTCAAGATTTTCACTTAAGTACACACCCGTTTTATAACTTTCTGTAAAGAAGTAAGCTGCTAAGCCATATGGTGTACCATTGGCAATTTCCACTGCTTCCTCTAATGTATGGAAACGTATAATTGGTGCTACGGGTCCAAATGTTTCTTCCTGCATGATTTTCATTGTATCATTTACATCCACAACAACTGTTGGTTGAATGAAATAATATCCTTTTTCATCGTCATAATTATATTCATTCCCACACGCAATATCGGCACCTTTTGATACAGCATCTTTTAACTGATCAACAATTTTATCGAACCCTTTTTTATTAATAATTGGCCCTACTGTTATGTCCTTGTCTAGTCCATTACCTAATTTTAATTGTTTCACTGCTGCTACAAATTTTTCTGTAAATGCGTCCACTACGGTATCTTGTACAAGTAGGCGGTTTGGACAAACACAAGTTTGACCTGCATTACGGAATTTCGCATTAATTGTTTGTTGTACAGCCAAATCAAGGTCTGCATCCTCTGTCACGATTAAAGGTGCATGACCACCAAGTTCCATCGTCGCATGTTTTATCGTATCCGCACAATTCCGCAAAAGTTCCTTACCAACTGGCGTTGATCCTGTAAATGTAATTTTGCGTACGTAAGGGCTATCTGTAAATAATTTACCGATACGTGGTCCATCACCATTGACACATTGTACAACATCTTTTGGAATACCTGCTTCATGCGCCAATTCAATTAAACGAATTGTTGTAAGTGGTGTTTCTTCTGCTGGTTTCACAATAAATGTACAACCTGCTGCAAGTGCTGGTGCAGCTTTTCGTGTCATCATCGCTGCTGGGAAGTTCCAGGGAGTAATCGCTGCTACTTGTCCAATTGGTTGTTTAATAACTGTTAAACGTTTGGACTCTTGATGACCTGGAATTGTACGACCATAAATACGTTTTGCTTCTTCTGCGTACCAATCGATATAGCTTACTGCATAATCAACTTCTCCTAGACCTTCTGCAAGTGGCTTACCATTTTCACGTGTAATTAATTCACCAATTTCGGCACGATGTGCACGTACTAAATCAGCCCACTTTGATAAAAGTGCTGAACGTTTATGTGCATTTACTTTTGACCATATTTTAAAAGCAGTATGACCTGCTTTAAGTGCAGCTAGAACTTCTTCATTACTTGAAACAATTACTTCTTGTAAATCTTCACCTGTTGCTGGGTTGGTTACTATAAATGTAGACATTAACGACTTCCTCCTTAGCTATTCGCAAAAGCGTCTTCTAAAATAGCAAAGCCTTTTTCTAATTCTTCATCCGTGATCACTAGTGGGGGCAAGAAGCGAATCACATTCCCTTTAATACCAGCCGTTAATAATAATAATCCATGTTGATTTGCATAATTTGCGATATCAGTTACACGATATTTATCTGCTTCACGAGTCACTGGATCTTTAACAATTTCCATCGCTACCATCGCACCTAAACGACGAATATCTCCGATTTCGGGATATTTTGCTTGTAATGCTTTTATTTTGTTTTCAATTTTTTGACCAATAATTTCAGCACGCTCTGGTAATTTTTCCTCTTTCATAATATCGATTACCGCTAACGCCGCTGCATTGGCTGTTGGACTACCGGCATATGTACCACCCAATTGACCTGGATCGGAAACTTCCATGATTTCTTTACGTCCAATTACACCTGACAGTGGCATACCCGCTGCTAATGATTTCGATACGGTGATTAAATCTGGCACAACGTCAAAATGCTCGATGGCAAATAATTTACCTGTACGTCCAAATCCTGTTTGAATTTCATCCGCTATGAAGACGATGTTGTTTTCGTTACAGAATTTCGCGATTTCTTGTACGAATTTTTTCGGTGGTACGATGAATCCACCT
>DATMJF010000254.1:0-4276 GCA_035554455.1 Rummeliibacillus sp. | reverse complement strand
AGCATCTGACTGTTAATCAGAGGGTCGCAGGTTCGAGTCCTGCCTTCGGAGCCATTTTTTTGTCTGTGCTTCCATAGCTCAGCAGGTAGAGTGCTTCCATGGTAAGGAAGAGGTCACCGGTTCGAGCCCGGTTGGAAGCTTTTGAAACTTTATTAAACGAAAAAATAAATAGATTAATTATTTTTTTATTTTAGGGTTGCAAAACTAATTGAAGTGTGATATTATTATTCTTGTCCTGTTAAAGACATAAATTTTCTGAAATGGCCCCTTGGTCAAGCGGTTAAGACACCGCCCTTTCACGGCGGTAACACGAGTTCGAATCTCGTAGGGGTCACCACTTTTAAGAATTACATATTAACAATTTGGAGGATTAGCTCAGCTGGGAGAGCATCTGCCTTACAAGCAGAGGGTCGGCGGTTCGATCCCGTCATCCTCCACCACTGTTTCGGAGGGGTAGCGAAGAGGCTAAACGCGGCGGACTGTAAATCCGCTCCTTCGGGTTCGGCAGTTCGAATCTGCCCCCCTCCACCATCTATTGGGGTATAGCCAAGCGGTAAGGCAACGGATTTTGATTCCGTCATGCCCTGGTTCGAATCCAGGTACCCCAGCCATTTTTATTTTATGAGTCATTAGCTCAGTTGGTAGAGCATCTGACTTTTAATCAGAGGGTCGCTGGTTCGAATCCTGCATGACTCATCATTCATAAAATACAACCTTCTTCTTAAATACTAGAAGAAGGTTTTTTGTTGCTTTAATTCCCACATCTTTTCCTCTCGTTGCAATTTTATCTAAAAGAGCAGCGTCTAAATAAATTCTTCCGTATATTGTAATTTCCCTATAAATAAAAAGGATAATTACTTCTTTAAGATTCTTTTGCTTAAAGGATTCTATAATCTTTTTCAAATTTTCGAAATGAATAAAAATACAGAAAAATGTCTTGTTGAGCCATAAGCATTCCTGCAGTTACAATGGAATTAGCTAACAAAGGGGGTATGACTTCATGGAGTCATTAAAGATATCGATGATTGGGGTTCCTATGGATATGGGACAATTACGCAGAGGCGTTGATATGGGGCCAAGTGCAATTCGTTATGCAGGCGCTGTTGAGCGTTTAGTAGAGATTGGTCATTCAGTAATAGATGAAGGGGATATCTATATTGATCACTCAAAGAAAGAGGAATCTCCAGATACAACATTAAGAAATTTAGAGGCAGTTACTGATGCAAATACTAAATTAGCTCAAAAAGTACATGAAGTAGTAGAGGAAGGAAGATTTCCATTAGTACTGGGTGGCGATCATAGTATTGCTATCGGTACATTAGCTGGCATATCAGATTACTATGAAAATTTAGGCGTTATTTGGTACGATGCTCATGCGGATATGAATACAAGTGAAACATCGCCTTCAGGAAATATTCATGGTATGCCATTAGCTGTTAGTTTGGGTCTTGGCCATGAAAGATTAGTTAATATCAGAGGATTTGCACCTAAAGTAAAACCGGAGAATATTGTTATTGTCGGTGCACGCTCAATTGACCAAGGTGAGAAAGAATTAATCCGTAAAACAGGAATCAAAGTATATTCTATGCATGAAATTGATCGCCAAGGAATGACGGATGTTATACAAGATGCCATTATATATTTAAAAGGTCAGAATGTAGATGGAGTCCATTTATCGTTAGACTTAGATGGTATTGACCCGATCTATACTCCAGGAGTAGGAACTCCAGTACCAGGTGGCATTACATACAGAGAAAGTCATTTAGCGATGGAAATATTACAAGAGTCAGGTTTAATCACGTCTGCAGAGTTTGTTGAGGTCAATCCAATTCTGGATGAAAGAAATAAAACAGCTGATGTAGCGGTAGCTTTAATGGGCTCATTATTTGGCGAGACGCTAGTTTAAAAAAAGGATGAGCGGTTTGCTCATCCTTTTTTTATATCTATTTTGGGTTTATCTCCGTTCTTAATGCTATCCACCTGTGGTTCTATGACACTTCTCATTTCCACGATTGAAAGTATTTTGATTTCAGTTCTGAACGGGCCACTTGCCCTTTAATATCTATTTTCAATGTTTTACCATTAAAGTGGTGAAAATGAAAAAAGTTGTAAGAAATAGAAGGAAGTATTGGTATAATAAAAATAATAATATTGTTTTAAAATGTGAAAAAAAATGAAACCAAATGAGGAATCTGTTCGTATATTATAGGCAGCCGCATGGCGGAGGGGAAATCACATGGATGCGTTAATCAACAAAAGAATAAAGCAAGTGCTGAAAGGTGACCAACATGCGTATTCAGATATTGTGAGCCTCTATCAGCAAAAAGTATATCAAGTATGCTACCGCATGCTCAACAACCAACACGAAGCAGAAGATATAGCACAGGAGGCTTTTATACGTGCATATACAAACTTGCACACTTTCGATTTAAATAGGAAATTTTCTACCTGGCTATTTCGTATTGCAACAAATTCGTGTATAGATCGAATAAGAAAGAAGAAACCAGACTATTACTTAGATGCACAAGTTACTGGTACGGATGGACTCGATATGTATTCTCAGATTTCTTCATCAGATCGACTTCCTGAAGAAGAGATTGAAAGAATGGAACTGCAAGAAAGAATTCAATATGAAATTAGTTGCTTGCCAGAAAAGTATCGAACTATCATAATCTTGAAGTATATTGAAGAATTGCCACTGCAAGAAATTAGCGAAATTTTGGATATGCCATTAGGAACAGTAAAAACACGTATTCACCGAGGCCGTGAAGCGCTAAGAAAGCAATTGAGCAATTTGTAGGGGGTTTTCACTATGAGTAAATGCCCTGAACATATCGTGCAATACATGCATGAATATCTAGATGGGGATATTAGTCGCGAACATGAGCAAGAGTTGAAGTCATATATGCGAAATTGTGATGATTGCCAAAACCACATGCAAGAGTTAACTAGAACAATCGCGTTCGTGAAAAGTGCAGCCGTTATTGAAGCACCTCCAAATTTTGTAGAACAAGTGATGCAAAATCTTCCTAAAAGAAAGATGCGTAATGGCATACAACGATGGATTCGTAGACATCCAATTTTGGTAGCAACAGCAATGTTCTGCATTCTTATGAGTGCGTCACTCTTTTCAGGTTATAAAAATGACCAAGAATTTTCGTTTACAAAACAGCCGAACTTACAAGTACTAGGTCAAACGGTAATTGTTCCTGAAGGAGAGACAGTAAAAGGTGACATCGTTGTGAAGAATGGCGATATTATTGTAAAAGGTGAAGTTGACGGGAATATTACAGTTATTAATGGTAAATATATGGCTTCTACTGCAAATGTCACCGGACAAATCGAGGAAGTTGACGAAGCTTTTGAATGGCTTTGGTATAAAATTAAAAGTAGTGTGAAAAGTGCTTGGTCTTTTATTGATAAAAATGAATAAACTAATTGAGAAGTCTGCTAACTTAATAGTGGGCTTTTCTGCTTCATACGGGCAGAAAGTAAGGTAGTTGTGCTATACTTGACGTATACGTACTCGCTAGAAAAGTGGGGGATCCACATGACTTTTATTAACGAATTTACACAGTTCACCAACAATCAATGGATAAGAATGGTATTAAATGTCATTGATGTTTTATTAGTATGGTTGGTCATCTATAATATACTTACATTGATTCGTGGCACAAAGGCCGTACAGCTTTTAAAAGGTATTTTTGTGATCGTAATCATTCGAATTATTACCGTTTATTTAGGGCTAACTACTTTAGGCTGGATGACGCAACAGGTTATTGAATTTGGTTTCTTAGCGATCATCATTATTTTCCAACCGGAATTACGTAGAGCGTTGGAACAATTAGGGCGAGGAAAGTTGTTTGCTCGAAGTAATTTACAAGAGGAAGAGGAACAAGCTCGATTGATATCGGCCATGTCTAAGTCAGTTAGTTATATGGCAAAACGCCGAATTGGCGCACTTATTTCAATTGAAAGAGAAACAGGATTGAATGATTATATAGAAACAGGTATTCCAATGTACTCTGAAATTTCATCAGAGTTGATTATCAATATCTTTATTCCAAATACGCCACTTCATGATGGAGCAGTAATTGTACAAAAAAATAAAGTAGCAGCTGCAGCCTGTTATTTGCCTCTCTCAGAAAGTCCATTTATATCAAAACAACTTGGAACACGCCATCGTGCAGCAATTGGAATTAGTGAAGTAACGGATGCTGTAACGATTATAGTGTCAGAGGAAACAGGTGCTATTAGTTTAACCGTTAGTGGTGAT
>DATMJF010000253.1:0-3496 GCA_035554455.1 Rummeliibacillus sp. | reverse complement strand
ATTGTAATTAGATTTCTGCTAATGATTATGATGATGCATCTCCATCTTCATATCCATTTGCTCAATTTCAGGACTCTTCGCATAGTCGACTAAAATGGAGACACCAAGCATTATCACTGATATTGCAAGGGTCATCAAAATTTTTTTAGGTATTGCTTTAGAGAACGTAGGATATTCCTCTTTATTCCATAAAGCAATTGCCGCTACTGTACATAATAAATATAAAACCATAAAGAAGAGAATACAAATCATCATATATTGATTGATCATAACGCCAAGCATGGCACCCATCATTCCCCCCATAAATGCAGAAGAAAGCGCTTCTGTAACTATGCGTAATGGAAGAGAATAAGTAAGAATGATTATTAAAAGTATACTAATTATAATTGATAAAATAGTAGATAAAACCAAATCATGTATCCAGGTTGTCATAAGGATGCCTATCAAAGTACTTTTTGTCATAGCGATTGCCATTGAAAGACAGCTAATAGAAGTATTCTTTTTATACTGTTTACGTAATACATTCCCTGTTGCAAATGTTAATAATATAATTATTAAAAAACATGCCTCTTCAAGCATAATCTACTCCCCTTTCCACATAACTTTCGAGTATTTCAAATTGTTTTAATACTCCTTCGATAATGTTTTCAAGCATTTGAACTTCTGAATGATACATTGGAATTCCTTGTGCCATAGGAGGCAAAATGAGTGAAGTATAACTACCTGGCAAAAGATTCATCTCAAAAATATATTTACCTTGTAGCTGACGTATACACAACATTTCAATATCTAGTAGTTTCCAATAATTACTTTGGAAAAGCTGATTACATATCTCCCCAAATTGAGAATCTATTTTTTCATTCCAGCAACCTTTCCGAAAGTTATATATAGCTTCTTTCGTTTCGGGATTACATACGGTAGTATGCTTTTCTACTTTTAAGGTAAAATGATAAACTTTAGACAATAGCTTTTTCTTTTTTACATATTGAATCGTGATATAATCTCCATTATTCTCATGAATATAGTGATACGGATTTTCCCTTTTAAAATCATATTTAAACTGTGAAACAATTGAATGCAAAAATTGATTAATTTTGTGTTCTCCGACTGACAGATGCATTGACTACCAACTCTTTTCCATTTGGTCTGGTTGAATTTGTGGTATTGGCTGTTCAATAAACACCGATTGTGATTTTAACTCCTCTAAAGAAATAGGTTTAAATAACGGCATCTTCTTAAATTTCAACCAGCAAAAAGCATACAGACAAATGAAGAACATAAAGCCACCCGAAATATAATAAACAATTCTTTTAGTTTCTGGATTAGGATGAATGGTCAAAATCATATATAAACACACGGAAATTCCAATTATCTGAATAAAAGGAGTAAATGGGGCTTTAAACGGTCGTTTTATATGACTATAGCGCTTACGAATAATCAATAAATCTACCTGTGTTATGATATAAGAAATTAACCAAGTGACACTCGCAGACATTAACATAGTTGTCATAATATTAACATTCACCTTCAAGACAAGTAACGGTAACGCAAACATTAAATATACTAAGATAATACTAAACCAAGGCGTACGAAATGTTGGATGAATATATCCGAATATTCGTGGTAATAACCCCTGTCTTGATAATCCATAAAACATTCGAGGTATTGCAGCTAAATTCGAATTAATTGTACTAGCTCCTGCTAAAAGTGTGAGAAGAGCCATAATAATAGCACCAGTATGGCCAAACATAGATTTTGCCCCCAGTATTTGAGGTATATCCGCACTGGAAAGCTCGGTTAAATCGATATGACGAGTTAAAGCTATTCCAAATAACATATCTACGACAAAGATTGTCGATAATCCGAAAATCATTGCTTTTGGAATTATCTTTTCGGGATTTTTGACTTCTTCTCCTAATGGTATGACATATTCGATCCCGATAAATAACCAAAGTCCAAGAGCTAAAGATTGAAAGACCGTAGACCACCCATGTGGGTTAAATGTGGATGGTACTGACTTATTAACTGTAAATAGGTCAAATAATCCAAATAGCCCCATCCCTGCTGTCATGACCATAAGAATCACAACAATACTTAATTGAATCGAACCAAAAATCTCTACACCGAGAAGATTAATAATTAGAAATACTGTTAAAATGCAAAAAGCAATAACTACCGGATTAAAACCTGGAAAGATATAGTGTACTGCCATACTGGTCGTCATGGTTTCCATTGGACCAACTGTAGCTGTAAGAACTAAGTATCCACCAAGTAAAGCTACAATTGCCATAAATCTCCCCATCGAAACGGCCGTATAATCTCCTACCATCCCAGATCCCGGCATAATTGAAGATAGCTCAGCATATGACAATGCAATCATAATGCTTACAAGCATGGCAATGAATGCAGAAACGATAAAAGCAGGGCCAATTGTTCCAAAACTATTTCCCAATGAAACCATTGTTGATCCTGCAACTACAAGTCCAGTAGCGGTAGCATACGCTTGCCAAAAACCTAATCTTCTTTTTAATTCTGGCATTCTTACCGACTCCAATCTTTTTAGCCTAAAGTGAAATCAAGAAACTTTTACTTGAATATTCAAAGTTACCCTTGCTTATATAAGCAAGGGTAAAAATTAATGGTTACAATGTGAATTTGATTTTGCTTTGCAACTAGATCCCTTTGATGGACGTGGTACATCAAGTGCAGGATTACCATCAAAAAATCCTACAGGTTTTAATTGGAAATTAATATACGCTGTGGGCATAACAGGCCAATCTTCAGGACGTGTAATATGATGATGTCCCATTGTATACCATACCACTATATCTTCATCATCAATTGCACGGTTGGCTTGTACGTACTTTGGTAATCCTTCTCCACCTTTATGTTGGTTTGGATACTTACCAGTAGCGTACATCTCTTCTGGGTTATACTTTGTTACATATAAATGGTTTTTAATAAAACCAGCACGCTTAATAACACTAGCACTATCATGTGCAAATGGTAGACAATTTTCACCTGGCATTATTTTATAGCCAACAGGCTGATTGACAAAATTCAGGGAGTTTTTATTAACAATTTTCCAAGTTCTTTGGGTAGGCATATCTAATATACGAACTGCTTCTTGTTCAGTTTGGAAAGTTCTTGATACAGGATAAAATGCATTAGAATGTGGATTATTTGGGCCTTCAGGTTCAGCAACGGTCTCTGTTTCAACTACAGAATTTTTCATCCCATCCAATGTTGTATCCAAACGGAAGTTAAAGAAATGTTGATGATGTACTGCGTTTAATCCAGGTGCAATTTCTGTACCATATTTAGATTTTCCAGATTCGTCAAATGTTCCAGTATTCAACATTCCAGTTAATTTCACTTCAACTTCAAGCGTTCCATCTTGATAGAAGCTCCAATAAAAGCCGTAATCATAGTTTCCTACCGTACAGAAGAAAGAAATGACAAGACGTCGAGAACGACGAACTTCTACATGATTAGT
>DATMJF010000252.1:0-13685 GCA_035554455.1 Rummeliibacillus sp. | reverse complement strand
ACAAAATAAGGACCTATCATACTATGTCATTCAAAACCAAGAAGACCAATCAAAAGCAGCTGCATTCCAAGAAGGAAGTAAACTAACTGCAGAATTCAATAAAGCCTTAGATGAATTAAATAAAGAAGGCAAAGTTGATGAATTAAAAGCTAAATGGTTTAAAGTGAAATAATCTTTAAAATTACATTGTTTCAAAAGCATAAGAACCTCATTTCTTAATGTAAGTCAAACATAAAGAAATGGGGCTTTTTTGTGTGGATTTTCTATTATTCTTACATATGTTGAATCAATTTCATAATGCAAAATTCATATGTAATATACGAACATTTAATGATATCCAATTTTGTTCATTGTTAAGCGAAAGACGGCGACTACTACGGGATAAGCTTGAGCTGAAAGCCCCGCAGGAACGTAGTGACAAGGAGATTGAAGCCAAGCCCGTGGAAAGCGCCGTCTGTAGCGGAACATCCAAATCTGAATATGGAAAAGTTAATGTGTTAAAATGTTCGAATTTAAAATTCAAAAGTGGATTTATGAAATTGACTCGGATACTATATTTTTGTTGTATTGGTTTTTGGTACGTTCCGGATTAATTTTACATTTGAAAATTGTTGTACATTAAAATTTGATAAAATGATTGTATTAAAGGGGTGACTTAAAAATAATGATATTAAAAACGAAAAATTTGTATTTAAGAGAATATCAAAATGAAGATTTTTCATCGCTTCATGATATTTTTTCAGATGCTGAAACGATGAAATATTATCCTGCACCATTTAGTATTGAAAAAACTCATAAATGGATTGAAACAAATCAAAACAGATATATAAAAGACGGATACGGGTTGTGGGCTATTTGTTTGAAAGATACAGATGAAGTAATAGGAGATTGTGGCCTTACAAAACAACAAGTCGATGGGGAAATGGAAGTTGAGATAGGGTATCACGTTAACAAAAAATATTGGGGAAAGGGATATGCTACTGAAGCAGCTACTAGTTGTAAAGAATTTGGCTTAAATCAATTAGGTTTAAATAAATTGATCTGTATCATTGATCCTCAAAATAAGCAGTCAATACGAGTAGCTGAAAAGATAGGCTTTCTAATCGAAAAAGAGGCTTTCGTTTTTAATAAGTTACATAGCATTTATTCATTTACTAAAGACCAATAATCTTTTTGAATTGGAGAGTATATGAAGAATGATTTTAATGATAATTGAATTAATTTCATAATTCAAAGATTTGATAAAAAACACGAACATTAAATGGGCCATTATTATAAACCATATCTATTAGAACATTGTCTATGAAGCGGAAGATGGCGACTCCTGCGGGAAAGCGAGACAGGTGAGACCCCGCAGAGAAGCACGGTACAGGCTTCCGAGGAGGCTCAACGCTCGCCCGCGGAAAGCGCCATCTGAAGCGGCATACTAAGTAAATACTAGAAATGAAATATTATCCGAATTATTGAATTGTTTATTTAGAAAAAAATCGTATTTTTCAACTAGAAAAGCACTTATGCTCAATTGAAAGAATATAGGAAATATTTCTAAAATAAATATTGCCCGAGGAATAAGGAAAAGCGACAAAAATCTTAAGTTGAAATGATTTTTTTCGACAAAATTTTTATTTTTCTATTGAAAATGAACTTTTTAATCATAAATCTAAAAAAAATGCGCATTCTTACTTAAAAAGGACTTTAGTTTTTTTATATTTATGTTATTATATTCATAAATATAAATTTATATATATTCATTATTTGCAGGATACCCGTATTATTATGCAATATTTTTATAACTCTCAAATAAAAGAATATATAGATAAATAACAAAACAACTAACAGAATGGAGCTTTTCAACATGAAAAAGAAATGGTTATTTGCAGCAGCAGCTGTATTATCATTGTCACTAGCAGGATGTGGTTCTAATTCAAGCAAAACTGCAACTGACAACAACAGTGATCAAAATAAAAAAGTATTAGTAATGGGTACATCAGCAGACTTTGCCCCATTTGAATACATTGATGCAACAAAATCAGATGAAATTATCGGTTTTGATGTAGATCTAGCTAAAGCAGTTACACAAAAAATGGGATATCAATTAAAAATTCAAGACATGGAATTCAATAGTTTGATTCCAGCTGTACAATCCAAAAAAATTGATTTTTCAACGGCTGGAATTACACCAAACCCAGAACGTGCAAAGGTAGTGGATTTCACTGATTCTTATTACGATACACATGATTATCTAATTACGAAAAAAGATTTTAAATTCGATAAAATTGATGATTTAAAAGGCAAAAAAATTGGTGCTCAAGTTTCATCAATTGAAGAAGATACTGCAAAATCTATCTCTGATAAAGTGAGTGGTGTTAAAGTTGAAACCCGTGACCGTGTTCCTGAACTTATTCAAGAAGTAAAACTAGGAAGACTAGATGGGATTGTTCTTGAAGATATTGTTGCAGAAAACTATGTAAAACAAAACCCAGATTTAAAATACTCAGCAATCCAAGGCGTTGAAAATCAAAAGAAAGCAGCTGCATTCCCTAAAGGAAGCAAATTGGTTAAAGAATACAATAAAGCTGTAAAAGAGTTAAATGATGCTGGGGAAATCGATAAAATGAAAGCAAAATGGTTCAAAGTTAAGTAACTTAGGGAAAGAGGTTCTTTAGATGAATTTGGATTTCACACCAATTATACCTTCAATCCCTTATATCCTTAAAGGGATCGGAGTTACATTAGAAATTGCTGCAATTGCGTGTGTGCTCGGTTTCATACTGGGAGTATTACTTTCGCTAGTCAAATTAAGTGGCATTAAGCCACTTAAATGGCTAGCTGATTTTTATACTTCTGTATTCCGTGGTACACCACTTGTATTACAATTAATCATCATTTATATGGGGATTCCACAAATGTTCCCAGAAATCAAAATTGACCCTATGCCAGCTGCAATTCTAGCATTCTCTTTAAATTCAGCAGCATATATCTCTGAAATTATTCGTGGTGGGATTATGGCTGTGGATAAAGGGCAAAGTGAAGCTGCACAAGCTCTTGGTGTCTCTTATGCTAGTATGATGAAAGATATTATCTTACCACAAGCTTTAAAAAATATCATACCTGCACTAATGAATGAATTTATTTCATTAACTAAAGAATCAGCGATCGTAACAGTTATTGGTGCACTTGATATTATGCGTCGTGCCTATATTGTTGGTGGTGCAACATTCCATTATATCGAACCATTATTAATTGCTGGTGTAATCTACTACGTGATCGTATTAGTTCTTTCATATGCAGGTAAATTGGTTGAGAAAAGGATGAGAATAAGTGATTAATGTACAAGATTTGCACAAATCATTTGGTAAAAATGACGTTCTTAAAGGCATTTCAACAACGATTCAAGATGGCGAGGTCATCGCAATCATTGGTCCTTCTGGTTCTGGTAAATCAACCTTCTTACGTTGCATTAACTTACTAGAAACTCCGACAAGTGGACAAATCGTCATCAACAATCAAGATGTTACTGAGAAGAAAACGAACTTGATGAAAGTACGCGAAAAAGTGGGAATGGTATTTCAACATTTTCATCTCTTCCCACACAAAACAGTAATAGAAAATTTAATCTATGCACCAATGAAAGTAAGTAAATTATCCAAATCTGATGCAGTAAAACGTGGTGAGGAATTGCTTAAACAAGTTGGTCTTTTTGAAAAGAAAAACGAATATCCAAATCGTCTTTCAGGTGGTCAAAAACAACGTGTTGCCATTGCGAGAGCATTGGCTATGCAACCTGATATTATGTTATTTGACGAACCAACTTCAGCACTTGACCCAGAAATGGTAAAAGAGGTACTAGAAGTTATGAAGTCTTTAACAAAAACAGGTATGACGATGTTGATCGTAACGCACGAAATGGGTTTTGCTCGTGAAGTAGCAGATCGTGTATTCTTCTTAGATGGTGGCCATTTAATCGAAGATGCAAAACCACAAGAATTCTTCAAAAACCCAGCAACACAACGTGCGAAAGACTTTTTAGAAAAAGTTCTATAATCAATTATAGTAATGGAAATTAGATATTTGAGGCACCTAATAATCCTTTGTGATTAAGGGTGTCTTTTTATTTACGAGTGATTTGGTTAAAATAGCCTAGAAAATAAAAATTCTATTTGCAAAAATAGAACATTTACGCAACAATAGTAATAAGATTTTTTGCAAATACGTAAAGATAGTTAAGGAGCAATTTAAAGTGATTATAAGACAAGTAGAAATGGAAGATTTTGATCGAATAATGGAAATAGAACAATTGAGTTTTACACCAGAAGAAGCAGCGACAGAGGTGGCATTCGTTAATCGTATTCGTATGATTCCAGATAGCTTTTTAGTTGCAGTAGAAGAGGGGGGAATAGTTGGATTTATAAACGGTCCTGTCATGGATAATGCATACATTACCGATGATTTATTTAGTGAAACGAAGGAAAATCCAGAAAATGGCGGGGTACAAAGTATTCTTGGACTAGCTGTACATCCAACACATCGGAAAAAGGGAATTGCATCTATATTATTATCAAATCTTGAAAAAAATGCAGCTTTGAAGAATCGTACAGCTGTGACTTTAACATGTTTAGATTCTTTAATACCATTTTACGAAAAACATGGCTATCAAAACGAAGGTGTTTCTGAATCTGAACATGGTGGAGAAGTATGGTATAACATGACAAAGCGTTTGTAATTCACTAGCATAAAAATCAATAGTTTAGGAGTTGAGCAGGGTGAATAATAGTATTCGTTTAGTAGATCCAACGGTAGAGTTAGAAGCTGAATACATCTCTTTTTATGAAGAATGGAAAAGTACTGGAGAAGAAATGATTCCATGGGTAATACAAAAAGATCCATCGAACTTTAAAGAAATGGTTCAGTTTCTTATGGATAATAAAAGCGGCAAAAACCTTCCAAAAGGATGGGTACCTGACTCAACTTACTGGCTAATTAATGAGGACAACCGAGTTCTAGGTGCAGTCAATATTCGCCATGGATTAACGGAGGGCTTACTTAATAGTGGTGGACATATTGGATATGGCATTCGACCTTCAGAAAGACGAAAAGGCTATGCAACAAAGATTTTAGCTTTGGCGCTTAAAAAAATAAAAGAACTAGATATTCATCGAGTATTAGTATGCTGTGATGCAACGAATATAGGTTCTGAAAAAACGATTTTAAATAACGGTGGAATTCAAGATAAAGACTTTATAGAAGAAGATGGGAATGTAGTAAAGAGATTTTGGATTGACATATAGTAAGAGATACAAATTATTATTTATAGCGAATTGAGTGTACGTTAGAATAAAATAAATGAAAGAATAATATAAGTAGTTCAGTTTTCGTGAAGAAACATCACAAATAGAATTCTAATTAGAAGACCAAATCACATACGATTTGGTCTTTTTAAATTCTTGTAATATCAACTAATAAGTACTTTAAGCATCTTAAATCGCAATAGTAAATACCGTACAAAACAACTGTGTGACAATGGCTAGTGTTATCTGTTGTTTAGGGTGTCAAATTGTGTGCTAATTTTGATATTAATTCCACCATCGTTTTAAATCGATGGAATGTTATTTTATGGTAAAATTAGTTTGGAGATTGTGAAGAAAAATACTTAAAGTAACGGACAGTTTAGATTAGTTGAAGAAGCGTGTGTCGTAATGAAGCTGAATGTTTTGAGCACCACCAATTTGATTTTCTGAAAACCACCATGAAAATTCCGGTGTGTTTTTTGATTGTGTAATGTAATGGAAGAAAGGGGAGTCTCTTTTAGAAAAGAAAAATAGCAGAAAAGGGGGGAGTTAAAATGAACGAGGAAAATAAAGATAAGACTAAGATGAGTGTGAAGCAACAGGTTTTGTTAGGAATTATACTCATTTTTATGGTAATTAGTTTTGTTTTTTACGTATTTTTAGGTATTGATTCTAAATGGCTACAACTCTTTAATCTATTTATTTGTGTACTTTGGGGAATTTTATTGTTTGGAATTTTTAAAAAAACTAATGGATTTAGCTAAAAATTAATACTTGGAGGCTTTTATACAACAAGCAGTTGCTTGTTGTGCTAACGGGGCAGTTTAAATTAATAAGGTAACATGATAAAATAAAAGTATTATAGATCTTTATAATTATACTCATTATTAGATTGAGGTGAAAACATTGATTTTAGTAAGTTCGTGTTTAGCGGGGTTAAAGGTTAGATATAACGGTACGCACAGTTTAGATAATAAAATACAGAAACTATTGATTGAAAATAGAGCAATCACAGTTTGCCCAGAATTACTTGGAGGCTTTTCAACTCCGAGAGAGCCAGCTGAGATAATTGGTGGTGACGGAGAAGATGTCCTCAACGGAAACGCAAAAGTTGTGGAAAAATCGGGTAGAGATGTAACAGAGCTATACATAAAAGGAGCACATTTAACACTAAAAAAAGCTCTAGAGATTGGTGCAACAATCATAGTTCTAAAGGAGTACAGTCCATCCTGTGGCAGTTCGATGATTTATAACGGTGAATTTAAAGGGAAGAAAATGGTTGGAAATGGTGTTACCACTGCATTACTAAAAAGAAACGGGTTAAGAGTTATTTCTGAAGAAAAACTTACTGACTTTCTTGACGAAATTATATAAGTAATCTTCAACAGGGCTTTAATTGAATAAAGTGTAATAATAAAAAACACTCAGAGCGATATTTTCTCTGAGCGTTTTTGCTAGTCAAGTGGTATGTGATTTGCATTGTGAAATATAGTATTATTTGGAATTTTTCTTAGTTTTTCTCCACATTATCCGAACTACTTAGAAATAATAAATATCCCTTTCAAATTAGGATTCTTTTATTGTTCTTTTTCATATTTACAATAATCACCAAGCCTAAAACCCACATTAGTTTAGTTTGAATTGATAAAATTTGTAAATGAAATCGTATCTATTCTTCTTCACCATAACCATACCATAGAATAGCAGCTTTAAATGAATTCAATTGGTACATAATTGTCATGGCAAGATAAATCATTGCAGCAGGCTCATTAACTTGGAATATAATATAGACTTGAAGAATGATATTAATAAAGTTCGCCAAAATCCAACCCAGCCAAGAGACAGCCTTCCCCTCTACCATTAAATATTGAGAAATTACCTGCACCAAGAATACGGCAACATTTAGAACGATAACCCATAGAGGTGCGTTTTCAGGTAATATTGTACCACTATAGAAATAAAGAACAATTGCACCAACTAGACTAATAATTACCGAGATATATAAATTAGATCTTGTTACTTTAGTAACTTCTATTTCTTTATCTAGTGTAAAATATCCCTTTAAATAAAGAATGCCGCAGTATACCCCAACAAAAACATTTCCCAGTAGGCCAAATTTATAGTTGTTGAATGTATCAAACCCAGCACCTACAACACCAAGAGCGCTGGCTATTTTACCTTTCTGATTGGCAAATAAGTTTACGATAACTAATCCTAGAATTCCACCTACACAAGATGTAACAAGTAATAGATTGACTGAGCCTTCGTAGCTATAATAAGCACTCCAAAGAACTAATACGATCCCGACAATTAACCAGATGATATCCCAAGTTTTACTTTTTAATATTTTATAAAGAGTCGATTTCATCTTTTACCCCCATTTTATTAACTTATATAATGCTTGAATCTTCATTCTCTAATCTGTATGAGTGATTCTTACATAATATTTATTAATTTCAAATAATTTGAATTAATATTACTATTACTCTATAAAGAAATCAATATAGTGTAACAATTATGCAAAATGGAAATATGTAGATATGAAATAAAGTCACGATGTTTGTAAAAAAGATGAGATGTTTTAAATGAAGTTGCAACGCTTTTGCTCCAGATCACTTATCTAGAGCTTGTTTTATTGAACTAACGGGGGAGGTTACTTGAATAAAAAGAGGGATATTAGTAACAAAAGATAATTCTTATTGTCATAAACAATTATATAGGGGAGTGTTTACATTGATAAAGTTTTTTGAATATAACTGGCAAGTAAGAGACGAATGGTTTGAATGGTGTAATCAACTATCAAATGAAGAGTTGATAAAAGACCGAACTGGAGGAGTAGGAAGTATTTTATATACCCTTTTTCACATTATTGATGTTGAATATAGTTGGCTCCGTGGTATTCAAGGCAAAGAAGACGTAGTAGTTGAATTTGCTGATTATGATACGCCTGAGAAGGTTAAATTTCTTTCAAATAGATTCCGAAATGAAATAGCTGAATTTCTAAAAAAAAATTTAGATGAATTAAAAGAGAAAGTTGTATGTGTCCCTTGGGATGAAGATAAATATACTGTTGAGGAAATATTACATCATTTAATTGCTCATGAGATTCACCACATTGGTCAACTCTCTGTTTGGTCAAGAGAATTAGAACTCAACCCTGTACCTGCTAACTTTGTTGGAAGAAAGTTCAAATCCATTCATTCTTATAATCTAAAGGTGCGTTAGTGGAATAAGGGGCAGGCATCAAATAATGAACAAACGTGATTCATCTAAATAGAATGATTGTGACGAAACCCAAATAACTTAATTTGGTGAAACAGCTTCAATCGATGTACAAGCAAGCATGATTAACTTATTCAAAAGATGTTTAAGATTTAGAAAAAATGTTTCGAATAATATTTCAGCAAGCGGATATGGAGCCATCACACAATCCATAAGAACTCATTTACTTTGATTAACTTAGTTTTTAGCTCTGATAAAAGAATAAAACTGACTCAAAATTTAGAGTCAGCTTTCTAGGATTATTTTTATTTCATCATATTAATTAATTTTTCTTTTTCCTTTAAATATTCAGCTTCAGTAATATCTGCTCTTTGAAGCAAACCTGCTAATCGTTGAATTTCCTGTAACATTTCTTCAGGAGTATATTCTTTCTTTTCAGCTGGATTTTGAGAGGATTGTTGATTTGATGACATTGTATAACCTCATTTCATTGGTGATGTACATATATTTCTTCCATTTCATTTTACATTGCTCATAGAAAGAATACAAATGTCTATTTGAAGGATATTAAAATGTATGTTGATGATTTGGATTTGACAGATAATTCTCTGTTTATTAAGATAATTCTCAATAAAAAGCATACAAATTCGTTGATGAGAAAGAGTAGTGTTTCATTTTGTTCTAAAGAGAGCCGATATTTTGGTGGAAGTCGGTGTGCAAATGGTTCATGAAAATCCTCTCTGAGAAGGTTAGCTGAAGGTTTAGTAAGCTAATTCGGGTGTCTACCGTTAAAAAGAACACGTATGATTGTACGTTGCTGAGTGCTATTGAGCGGTTTTCAATAGAATTAGGGTGGTATTCACGGTTAACTCCGTCCCTTACTTGGGACGGGGTTTTTTGTATGCCTTTTATACAAAATGTATAGGAGGAGTTCACATGCAAGTCGACGGAAAAAAAGAGTCAACTATTGAGAGAGAAGCGAGAATTCTGAAAATTCGGGAGCGAGAGCAAACATTTCAAGAATCTGTGAATCATCGAAAAGATCAAACACCTTTTGTCTTTTACGAAGGACCACCAACAGCAAATGGATTACCACATGTTGGGCATGCGTTAGGGAGAACAATTAAGGACGTAGTTGCTAGGTACAAAAGATGTGTCATATCAACATGATGAAACCTTCCAAAAATGTGTAGAAATCGAAGTATTCAATAAACCTGTTAAGATATACTTTAAATTTTGATTTAGGATTAAGGGAAATTTTTCTATCAATATTCGAGGTACTTCAATGTATTTCTCTTATTACCAAAAGTGAATGAATGACTCACTATTGCTCAGCATTCTTACTTGTATTGAAAAACAAGTCTAATTTTTTCTGCTAAGCACCCCCGCTAAGCGCACAAACTGCATGAGCCAACTGCGTTGTCTTACACAGTTCGTTCTCGCGCTTTATGCAAGGCGGGGGTGCTAATTTAATTTCTTCTACTATTTAAGAACTTATTAGACGTCCCCTTTTGTTATGCAATAAATTATCAATACTTATTAAATATCATCTGCAGTTAAAATTAATTTAAAAAGTATAAGTTTGGAAATGTCCAACTAATACTGTCGATTTAAAACATGTCGTGCAGTTTTGAAATAAGTTTAACCGGAATTATCTTAATTTCGGTTTTCTATATTCAACTAAAGGCGCAAGTTAGTGAAATAAGCAGGTATATTTAGAAGGAGACCGAAGTTGTTAATATAAGTGGAGTTGAATAAGTTAAATCGATAATATCTTTAAAACAAGCAATACAAATAATAATATCTATAAGGCGATCCAACAGGATATTGAAGAAGATGTATTGAAAAATAATAATCGTGAGTATGTTGTAAAATTAGAGACCAATAACTATCAATTAAAATTCTATGATTTAGTAGAAATTTTGCCATTACCTAAGCAAATTGTGGAGAATTAAAGCCATTTTAGCGTTACGAATTGGATCTTATGCGACTAATAAAACATTTGTAATGCCAAAGGTCTTATTGTGCATATGGCTTTACGGATTAAGAAAGGTTATACATACGATAACGTGGTTGCTGCGTTTACAAGCGGTCTTGAATCGGGCGAGAAAATCGAAATGGGTATGAATCAATGTTAATTAAAGGTCATATTGTCAGTATGAAGATATATTGGGTCTTATTAATTCCGATATAAAAAAATGGTAGAATAATAAGGTGGAATTTTTAACAGGTCGGATGTCAAAAAGGGGGAAAATAAGTGGGTTTGTTCTTTAGTATCTTTTTCTTAATTGTAGTAGTGTATATTTTTATCAGTTTAGCATATTGCTTTTTTTCTACTGACAAGTATATTGAAAATCTGCAGATGTTGAGAAGACTCTTTTATGCTATTTTTGTAGTTGGGGTAGGATTTGGACTTGTTTTAGAAGAAATTGACTTTGAAGATTGGCAAAAACTCTTAGAATTAACCGCTCTATTTGTATTTATTGATTTAAGTATATTTCAAACTCCAGATATTTTAAAAATTTGGAGTACAGAGTTTAGACAAGATAATTATATCCGCAAAATCATTAAGAAAAATGAAGAAATTATCAGTTACAACTCGAAAAAAGTTGAATGTTTTACTGAAATTGTTATCAATAAAAGTTCCAATTATTTGAATAATCTTATTATTCCTTTTCAATTTGAAGATTATAAAGAAGATTTAAAAACTTATCTTGAATATTATACAGAAACTTTCCAAATAAAGGTGTCTATCTTTGAATTTGATGACACAGAACTTGGGGTTAATCAAGCTCTTAACCGTATAGAACAGTGCTACAATAAAACAATTGAAGATGCAGAATGGAGGGAAAAGTTAATCCAAGAGATATTGGATGGGAATACGATAGAGCTTAAAAATAAGAAAGAAATTATCTCTTCGGGCATTCAAGACGATAAAAAGGTTTTTGTGATTACCTTTTATGGAAAAGATTATAAGATTCTCATGGGAATTAGTTCAAACTTTATTGAAGTAGACGGTATCGATGCTTCACATATTTTAAGCTTAACACAAATATTCGATTGGAATATGGATTAATATTTTTAATAGTAGTATAATAGGGGCAAAGAATCCAAAGGAGGAAATAATTATGAAACTAAATTCTTCAACAACAACTCCTATTTCGATTCGTGAAACAAATGAACCAAGTATTCGGAGACAAAAATACTCTACGAATCCAAATAGACCTAAAATGACTGTGAATGTTTCAGAATCATTTGATGAACTTCATGACTTGAACAAAAAGGCATTGAGAATATTAGCTAAAAGGGCATAAATAGAAAGAGATGTGAGGGATTATTTCCTTGCATCTCTTTTTTGTTATAAAGATTACCAACTCTGGGTAGAATGAATATTATCATTGAACAGAGGGGGGAATACACTATGGCTTTTGAACGCAATAAAAAAACAGCAAATAAAAACAAAAAAACAATGTCTGTATCCAATGTTATGAAGAATCCTATTCATAAAGAAAATCAAAAAGTATTAAATATATTAGAAGAAAGAGAAAAAAAGAAAAAGAAACGTGGATTATTTAATCTATGGGATTAAGCCTACCTTAGCATAGATAGGCTTTTTGTTTGGAATAAAACACTATTAAAGTTTATCCGTTTTAACCTTATGAAAATTTATAAAATAATACTTAGCAGTATGAATTGACACATATTTTCCTTTGCCATCCAAATCATCACGAATTACTCTATCAAACTATTCTATAATATCGTCATTTCCTATTAGAATGAATCCAATGACTTTCTCATTATTTCTATGTTTCTCTAATAGACTTATTCTTCTTTAAGCCTCGCTTTTATTTACAAATAAATCCGTAAATCCTCTGTTTTTATATCTTTCTTTTACACTTTTAACTGTTACCACATTTAACCCTCCTTAAAAAAGCATTGTAAAACAATGTTTTTCTTACCACCAGTTCGAGAACATAGTGTCAACATGCACATGTATTAAGTGGATTCCTGCATAACTCTCATGCGTTTAGAAGGTAGATTTGATGGCAAATGGTAGTTTGTTATAGAATAATAGCTATGTATTTGATGGGCAAAATATTGGGGGGAAACTCCAAAAAGAAGGAAGTGCTAAACGATGAATTTAGAAATGGTTATGCAGGAGCTTGAAACGCTTGGCAAGGAACGTACTAAAAAAATGTACATATCCAATGGTGCGCTTGAGCCGCTTTTTGGTGTTGCTACAGGCGCTATGAAACCAATCGCAAAGAAAATAAAAATAAGTCAGCGTTTAGCTGAAGAGCTTTATGCAACAGGGAACTACGATGCAATGTACTTTGCAGGCATTATTGCAGACCCAAAAGCTATGACTGAGTCGGATTATGATCGTTGGATAGATGCGGCGTATTTTTATATGCTGTCCGATTTTGTAGTGGCCGTAACTTTATCAGAGTCAGATATTGCACAAGAAGTTGCTGATAAATGGATTGCAAGCGGTGAAGAGCTGAGAATGTCAGCGGGCTGGAGTTGCTACTGTTGGCTTTTAGGGAATCGACTTGACGTTGAATTTTCAGAAAGCAAGATTTCCATTATGCTTGATATTGTGAAAAATACAATTCACGATTCGCCAGAACGAACGAAATCCGCTATGAATAATTTTCTATACACCGTGGGGATTTCATATTTGCCGCTCCATGAAAAGGCAGTTGAGACCGCAAAGACAATAGGTACAGTAGAAGTCAAACGGGACAAGAAAAAAAGCAGTTTCCTAAATGCTTACGAAACTATTCTAAAAGCAGTCGATAAAGGAAAGCTTGGTTTTAAACGCAAGTATGTAAGATGTTAAAATTAGCCACACATTGAGAAACGATCTTCAATTATCCAGGGCGTTGATCCAACAAGGATTTAACGCTATTTTTGTTTAAATTCTTAAACTAGCGGGGAGTATCTGACTTCCCATCTTTTGAAGTGCCAAATCCATTCATCACTTATGATATCCCCGTATTTAAAATGGTCTGGAGATTTAGATGATTATGATGAGATTTATAATGAACTAGAGGATAAGTCATTGCTTGCTTTTCAAGAACTCATACAGAGGAATGAATAGATGTATGAGTTGGATTGGCAGCACGATTGTTATTGGATAAATCCTCATTTTGAATTTCAAAAAAAGAATTC
>DATMJF010000251.1:0-9836 GCA_035554455.1 Rummeliibacillus sp. | reverse complement strand
CGCTTCATAGACAATGTTCTCATAGATATGGCATATAACAATGGCCCATTTAATGTTCAGGTTTATTATCAAATCTTTGAATTATGAAATTAATTCACTTAGTAATCTTTATTAATCTTTAAGATATTGATTGACTTTAGGCATAATTTTCGTTGCTAATAGTTCGATAGAGTGCGCAACTGTTTCAAACGGTTGACCTCCAATATCTAACTGTGCCAAAAATCTCGTATGACCAAATAGTTCGTGTTGCTTCAAAATCTTCTCAATAACCTCATCTGGGCTTCCGACAAATAATGCTGTATTAGGATCCGTCATTTTTTCAAAGCCTTCACGATCCAAACGGAAAGTCATACCGCGTTGTTTATTGACATAGCCCCAATAGTTTTTGTAGTATCCATAATACTCATCTCGAGCTTTCTGACCATCCTCTGCAAAGTAACCATGACCAGTTACAGCCACTTTATATTGCTCTTTTGGATGTCCTGCTGCGATGAATTCACGTTTATACGCTTCTACCAATGGAACAAAGTATTGTGGATCTCCACCAAGTATTGCAAGTGCTAAACCTGTACCAAAGCGTCCGGCTCTCATCGCACTCTCTGGTGTACCGCCAACACCAATCCATGTTGGAATTTCTGTTGATGCACGAGGGGATATTTCTGCATTTTTTAGCGGTGCCCGTAAATTACCATGCCAACTTAATCGTTCTTCCTTATTTAACCGTAGCCACAGCTCCAGATGCTCTTCGAATAACTCATTGTACTGTTCTAAGTTGTATCCGAATAATGGGAAGGATTCGATAAATGCTCCTCTACCTACAATTATTTCTGCACGTCCATCAGATAGTAAATCCAATGTCGCAAAATCTTCATATAATCGAACGGGATCAACTGTACTTAATACTGTTGTAGTACTTGTTAGATGAATATTCTTTGTTTGTTGAGCAATCGCACTTAACACAACTGGTACAGATGAAACAGCATAATCTAAACGGTGATGCTCTCCAACGCCAAATATTTGTAGACCTAATTCATCAGCTATTTTTGCTGCTGCCATTACTTCTTTAATTCGTTCCTTTGCCGATATAGTTTGACCAGTGTATGGGTTTGGACCGATATCAGCTAATGTGTATACGCCAAATTCCATTGTCTTCTTCTCCTTATTTTTCAACAATTATACGATTGCCAGATGGATCAACTGTAATAAAACCATTTTCTATTTTTTCAACGGAAGCACCTATTGTAGTTAATCGTTTCATGATATCTTCATCACGTTCATCTAATTGCACTGTAAAGCTTTGCAACCCGACTTGCTTTTCAGCGGGCTTTGGTGCACCTTCGCCATTCCATGTATTTAATCCGATATGATGGTGATAATCCCCAGTAGAGATAAAAAGTGCTTGTCTGCCGTATTTTTGCACTACTTGGTAGCCTAATGCTGAGTAAAATTCTTTTGCTTTTTCTAGATTTGCTACATGTAAATGAATATGTCCCATCACAGTATTAGCGGGTAGCCCATTCCATTCACCTTGTTCACTTTGCATTAAATCTTTAAAATCCAATGGTTCTGTTTTCATGAATACTTGGTCACCATTCCATGTCCATTCTTCAGGTACACGGTCTGCATAAATTTCAATACCATTGTTATCCGGATCGCGTAAATAAAGTGCTTCACTCACATCATGATCGGATGCTCCAAAATAGATACCATTATTTTGAAAATGTTTAACGATATTAGCTAAATCTTTGCGACTAGGTAAAAGAATTGCGAAATGATATAGACCTGTTGTTTTTTGAGGTGATTGATAAGCACCTTCAGGTTGAATAATGGATAAGATACTTGTTTTTCCGTCTGTTGTGAAAGTTACATGGTCTGCTGTTTGCTGCAAAATTTGAAATCCAATAATCTCTGTATAATACTTAATAGATCGTTCTAAATCTGCTACTTTTATTTCAACATGTTTTACATACATATTTGGTTTTTCATGATAATTCATGGCAAGCCCTCTTTTCTTATAACTTACTTTTCGTAACTTACTATATTTTAGTTATTAAATTATGTCAAGTAACTTTGTTTTTTTCAGAGGACAAATTCATTATTATTCATAAACGTATTCAGTTGATTGCAACGGAGGGTAGCGACTCCTGCCGGAAAAGCCGGATGCCACTGAAAAAGTGTAGTAATACAAATATTTATAGTATATATCTGCTATTAAATGAAGTGGAATTAGCTCCGCTTTCCGTGGGCGAACTGACGAGCCTCATCGCTTGTGCTCCTGCATCGCTTCGCTAGCTTCGTCGCATAGAAAATCTCGCTGTGGGGTCTCGTCTAGCTCGTTTTCCCACAGGAGTCTCCGCTAATTCCACTTCAACAAAGATAGCTATACCAGATTTTCATCATAAATTTACATCTATTTTTACTTTTTCAGAGCCCTCGAGCAACGCGAAGGAAGCGGCTCGGCCCCGCCCACGGAAAGCGTCCGCCCGCAGTGGAAATCAACGGCCTTTTTTATCTATATTTATCATAAAAGAAAAAGGCTGTAGAAAACTCGAAATCTCTTGAGTTTGTCTACAGCCTGAGACCAGAAGAATACCTGGTCTCAAATTTATACGCTAATTTAATTTTTACTGACTACTCTGCTGCTGCTTCTTTTGAGTGGCGTTTTGCAAATAGCAAGGCAAAGAATCCACATGTGATTGCCAAGAAGACTACCATGTATAACAATAAGATTCCGCTATTAAATCCGAAGAAGCCCATATCTCCAGTTGAAATAGCTGCTTTAAAGCCTTGAACTGAATAAGTCATTGGTAAAATTGTATTGAATATATGCAATGCTTTTGGTACTAATTCTAATGGGAATGTACCTGCACTTGTTGTTAATTGAAGAATTAGGATAATAATCGCTAAGAAACGTCCTGGATCTCCTAATATTGTAACGAGCATTTGAACTAAAGCTATAAATACATAACTTGAGATCAATGTCATTAATATAAATGCTCCAACATTGGCAATTTCAATTTTTAAAACAAATATAGAAATTGCTACAACAATCAAGGATTGGATTAAACCAACTACTGCCAATACAACTGATTTACTTGCGAACCATGAGAAACCGTTTTTAGGTTTGATTGCTGGTTCTATTAATGGGAACACAATTGAAATGAGTAATGCCCCAACAAATAATCCAAGTGAGATGAAGTAAGGAGCAAAACCTGTACCATAGTTTGGTACTTTGTTGATTTCTTGTTTTTCAACATCAACTGGTTCACCGACCATATCATATGTTTTTTGAGTCGCATTGACACTTGAAGCTGTCTTATGTGCATCTGCAAGGCTTGATTGTAATGTACCTGCTCCACCTTTCAGTTCAGTTGTACCATCTGCAAGTTGTTGTGATCCATCTGCAAGTTGTACTGCTCCACTTACGAGTGATTGCGTACCATTACTTAATGTCCCTAAGCCACTTGCTAATTGACCTGATCCTGTTTGTAATTGACCCATACCACTTACAAGTGATTGTGTACCATTACTTAATGTTCCTAAACCACTTACTAACTTTCCTGATCCTGTTTGCAATTGACCAAGTCCATTATTAAGAGAAGTAATACCAGTATTTAGTTGACCAGCACCAGCATCTAATTTTTTTGCACCTGCAATTGAAGTGCTCCAATTAGAGGCAAGTTTATCTGTACCCGCTGCTAATTGTTTAGTTCCTGGAGCTAATTCGCTGCTGACAGATTTGTTCATCTTTTCTAAACCAGCTGATACTTGTGCAGCACCTTGTTTTAATGCAGTTAAATCATTTGTTGTTGGTGCTTTAATACCTGCAACACTGTTATTAAGTTGTGTTGTACCTGCACTTACCTTTGTTGCACCTGCATTGACATTAGATGCTCCTGAATCAATCGCAGTTGCAGTTGCAAGTAACTCCTTTTCTTGATCTGCAGGAAGATTCATCGCTTTTATTTGAGCGATTAATTGTTTTGTACCTGCAGCAAGTGATTCTGTTCCTTTTGTTAAGTCTGATGCACCACTGTTAAGATTAGCTACTCCAGTTTGTAGTGATGAAATTTGTGCAGGCATTTCACCTAAACCCGTGACAAGCTGTGAAACACCAGCTGACACATTGCTTGCACCAGGAGCTAATTGTGATAAACCTGTGCTTAATGTACCTACTCCACTATTTATTTTTTGTGCACCATTATTTAAAGCATTGATATTAGATGTATTACCTTCTAAACCTGAAACTAAAGATTCAGTTCCTTTTTTCAGATCATTTGATCCACTTTGTAATTGGCTTGATCCATCTTTTGCTGAATCAATACCACTTTTTAATTCAGTCGATCCACTTGCTGCGGATTTAGCACCATTATTTAATTGGTTGGCACCATTTGTTGCTGAATCAATACCATTTTTTAAATCGTTTGAGCCAACTGCTGCAGATTTGGCACCATCAGCTAATTGTGTTGCACCGTCTTTTGCAGACTGGATACCATCATTCAATTGATTAGCACCTTTACCAAGTTGACCAGCACCTTTTTCTAATTTGCCAGCACCATCAGCTGCATCTCCAAAACCATCGCCCATTTTTTTAATATTAGCATATAGTGTTTTGGCATAAGTAGCTGAAACTTGTTTGTTTACTTCTTTACGAACTAATTCCACCGCTGAATTACCGATTTGTCCGCCTAAGAAGTTAAAACCTTCATTTGGTTTATAAATAATTTTCATTTGTTCAGGGTCATCTTCTAAAATTGAACCTGCATTTTTTGAAAAATCTTTTGGAATAACAATTTCCAAATAGTAATCTCGATTTTTTAATCCTTTACTTCCTTGAGCTTGTGATGTTTCAGTAAACTTAAAATTCTTACTCTTGATCAAATTATCAACGAGTTCTTTGCCGAATTGTTCTTCCTTGCCTTCAATAGTAGCGCCTTCATCATTATTAACGATCGCCACTGGCAGGTCTTCTAAGTGTGCATAAGGATCCCAAAATGCCCAAAGAAACATACCTGCATACAGAACAGGGACAAATAAAACGGCAATTATAGCAACCAGAACTTTTTTAGACTGAAAAATCTTACTCCATTCTGCTTTAATCACAAATTTTTCCTCCTCAAAAACTAATTGACTGATTTTCTCATTCGGTCATTTTCATGCAAAAAAAGAGTCTCACGGTAAGAGACCTCTAAAAATAGTATCTCGAAACAATGATGCGATCTTCTCTTCGGATAATTCCGATTCATGCGTTGCACCCCAGTCGGCTACAAATCCAATATATGCTTTAAATAATAAATATGCCACAAGTTCAGAATCACACGGACGTAATTCTTTCTTTTTGATTGAAATATTTATTTTTTCATCAATGTAGGAAACAATTTCTTGTTCTACACGGACTAACATTGTTTTAACTGTTGGTGTTCGAAGTTCTTTTTCTTCTTCTACTAATTTTGCATAGAGTTGGTGTACTTCTCTGAACTGCAAAATTTTCATTAAAACATTATGTGCATTTTCTTGGAATGGACGATCCGGAACGATTTCTTCTTCTGCTGCCAATCTCATTTCTGAAATCATTTTAACGACAATCTCTTGAAAAAGTATTTCTTTATTTTCAAAAAAAGTATAGATTGTACCTTTCCCGACATTTGCAATTTTCGCTACTTGATCCATCGTTGTTGCTTTGTAACCAAAAAGAGAAAAGGATTTGGAAGCTGCTTCTAGAATTTCTTGTCTCCGATCCATGTTGTTTCTCACCTACTTTCTTTCTTACGAAAATGACCAGAAAACACTTTTGGTCATCTGGTCATTTATTCTACACTTTCTGTTATTTAGTTTCAAGTCATTTTCTAAAATAATTAATGATCATCTGCAGAAGAATCATTCATGTCCATACCCATGTTTCCATCATCTTTGTCTTCTTTTACTTTACTCATGTCAGGATTTCCTACAACAATTTTTTGTTTAGGCATTGTGTGTAAGCCACGTGCTGTTGTATGAGCGTACATGTAGTAAACCCCATCATGATCAAATTTAGTAGTAGCTTTATATATGCCATCCTTATCTAATTTCCCTTCTAACATTTGACCATGATCACGATTTCCTGATTCCCATACTTCAAATTTCACTTCGTCTGCATCATCAACATTCTTGCCACCTTGAGTAACGTGAGCAATTAAATCTACATCTTTTCCTGCTTCTACTTTTTTAGACGTTTGGATATCTACTTTTACTTCAACTGCAGTTCCTTCATTATGTGAAGTAGAATTGTCTGTTTTTGATGTATCTGTATTATTACAGCCCGCCAGTACACCTGCAATCAACGCTAGACTAATTAACATTTTCTTCATAATTAAAACTCCTCTATTAATGGTATTTGTATCGTTACTATTGTTCCGATACTTAATTCGCTAGCAATATGCCAAGTTCCTTTATGATATTTTACGAGTTGATCTACGATAGAAAGCCCTAAGCCACTACCACCATCACTTCTACTACGTGCTTTATTGACTCGATAAAATCTTTCGGCAATATGCGGCAAATCTTCTTTTGGAATCCCAATGCCATGGTCTTGTATGGTAATGACAGCAAGATTCCCTTCTCTTTTGGCACTCATGATAATCTCGGTCTTTTCTTCTGAATAACGAAGAGCATTTTCAATTAAATTGATCAAAATTTGCTGTACTTTTTCTTCATCAGCATTTATGATAATTTCTTCATCTATATCTGTACGTAAAATGATTGCTTTTTGGCTCACTTGTTGCTCCGTAATATGCACCACTTCGCGCATTGTTTCAGCTAGTGGTAAGGGATATAAAGTAACAGTATCTGTTTGATTGACAGCTCTTGATAATTGTAGAAGCTCGTTCGTCAATTTTTCCAAACGATTTGCTTCACGTACGATTAAAGCTAATGTTTCTTGTCTTTGTGACTCTTCGATATAACCATGTTCTAATGCCTCACCATAGCCTTTTACATAACTAATCGGTGTCCGTAATTCATGGGATACCGTAGCCAAGAATAGCTTTTGCTCCTCGTCTTCTTGCTGAATCGATGTCGCCATCTTATTAAAGGTTTGAGCAAGCTGACCAATTTCATCTTTAGAATTCACTTCAACACGCGTTTCATAATCACCCACTGCCATTTTTTCTGCTGCATTTTGTAAATCTTTTAATGGTTTCATAATATGTTTTATTCCTTTAAATACGCCAAAACCAATTAAAAATATGAAAATTGCAGCACTACCTAATAAAATAAAGACTTCTTTTGAAGCCATTTCTGTTATTTTAGCAAGAGGAAAATAAATATAGATAATTCCTTCTAATCGATTATGATCTGTTAATGGGATGATAGCTGAAATCACTTGACGATCAAAGCGCTTTTCATACCCTTTTTTTGTAATCGTTTTTCCTTTTAAAAGTTGCTCTCTTTCATCTGACCCAATTAAAGTATCATAATCGATATCAAATGGTACACAAGCACTTAACTCTCTAGGATTCCGAACCGCAAATACATTGACATTTGAATAGGAATTATATTGGTCAATTTTGTTGATAAAATCATCCGTTACTTTTCCTCCATCATACATTGTTGACAATTTTCCACCAATTTCAACCATCGAATTTTCAGCATCTTTTACATAAAGTCCTTCATAAAGGAAATTTGTAAGAACATACATGAATAATACAGTGATAGCCAAAAATGCTACAATTATCACCCAAATTCTTGTAGATAATTTCGTCATTTCGAAACCTCGAAGCGGTAACCTAGTCCCCAAACCGTGTGTATAAATTGACCAGCCTCATGACCGAGTTTTAATCTCAATGTTTTAATATGTGTATCTACTGTTCTAGTACCACCACTGTAATTTAAACTCCAAATTGTTTCTAATAACTGTTCCCTCGTATAGACAACATTTTCATTGTCCATAAATAAATGTAATAACTCAAATTCCTTTAATGTTAATGGAATGACTTTGCCAGATACATACACTTTACGAGAAATTTCATCTAACTCAATTGAATCTTTTACGAGCAGTTTGTTTGTGACTTCTACGACTTGGCCTCCGGTTCTCCTAAGTACAGCTTGAATGCGTGCTACTAATTCATTTGTCGTAAAAGGTTTTACCACGTAATCATCAGCACCAATTGTTAAACCTTTTACTTTGTCCTCATTTGCATCTCTTGCTGTTAAGAAAATAATAGGCACATTTGATGTTTTTCTAATCTCTGTACATATTTCAAATCCATTCATATGTGGCATCATAATATCTAATATTATTAAATCTACAGGACGCTCAGCTAATATTTTTAATGCTTCGTATCCACCATCTGCTTGGAGTGTTTGAAATCCTGATTGGCGTAACATTACATCGATCAGATTTCTCATATCTTGTTCATCATCTACAATTAGTATTGTCGTCATTCTTCTGTCTCCCTTACAAGCAATTGAAATGGTCCTTTTCCAACATTAATTGTCTTAGCTATCTTCCCATTTTGTAAAAAATATAAGTGATGGTCATCATAGCCAGCAACTACCACATAGTGTTTAAATAGATTCAAAGTAAACGGATTAGCTCCGACCTCTAGTTCACGTTTTACTTTTCCATCCAAGGTCACTTCAGAAATTGTACTTTCGCCATGGCTGATCACATAAACTCTATTATCACTTTTCACAAATCCAACTGGCATCATAGGCAGCTTTATCTGAGATATTTTCTTCCCCGTTCTAAGATCAAATATATCAACTGTTGAATTTGGTTTTATGCCTTCCCCATGACCACCAAGCCAAAGTTGATTACCCTTTACGACAACCATACCATTAGATGACTTTTCAATAGTCCATTCCTTAAGTAATTTTAAACTCTTCGTTTGCAAAACGGAGAGCTTTGTATCTTTATAATTCACGACAATTAGCTGACCATTATGAATCAACATTGACATTGGATAATTGCCGACTTTTTGATTAGCCATTAATTTTCCTTGTTCATTATAAGCAGTTACACGATTGGTTTTACCATTAGCTAGATAGATTTGTTTATGTACTTTATCATAGATAGCATTTGTAACACCCACTCCAGTATCTATGGTAAATTCCAGCTTACCCGTTGCTAAATTATAAACAGCTGCTTTTTTGAGCTGAAAACCATACAACAATACTTGCTGCTGGTTAATCAAAGTAGCACCCGTATATCCTTCGTCTAGCTTCCAAGTTGCGAACACTTTACCTTGTTCGTTGATAAAACTGATAGATGGTGCTTGTATATTAACCGATGCGATAAAATCCTGATTCTTCGGAATGGAAGGGTAAGCCGTCTTCCCACAACCTCCCAAAATAATTGCAAAACTCAAAAGAAAGATCATCCAAAACTTTTTCCACCTCACAAGCATCACCCCCTTATCCTATTTTACTGTGAATTTGTGAAAAATTAATGAAGTACAATTGGGCAGATTGTGAACAATTTGATTTAGCTTTTTGTTCTAAATATATCCACAAATCATAATCCTATTGCATAGTTGACTCTTGACTAGATGTTGTTTAGCACTACTCAATCATTGGCACCACTCACCCTCATTATCCCTACTCAACCAGTCATGAGCACCACTCTTTTAATATAGACTATGTTAATGAATACTGTTGATATTATTATCCAAGTGCTAGCACAATTCTATTCTTTTCAATCAAATTCAACTGCGCTATTAATATAAAAACTCCATCTCTTGCTAGAGATAGAGTTCTGTTTGAAATATTGAAGCTAACACTTCTGTTGCTGCTTTTTTTCCTTGTACTATACAATCAGTCAGGCTGATTCCTTCATAGGAATTTCCTGCAAGTCGAAT
>DATMJF010000250.1:0-3605 GCA_035554455.1 Rummeliibacillus sp. | reverse complement strand
TTAAAAAACGGACAATATGTGTTGGAGGATATTTATTATTTTTAATATAAGCTATCAATTGCTTACATTGTTTAAAAATAATGAAACTATGTTATTTGAAAACTGGATACAATAGAACAAATCAAAAAAACGTAGCTGATGATCTATCAGCTGCGTTTTTTTTCTTCATGAAATATTCAATAATTTGTCATGAATTTCTATCATATTTAATATGATTACTTTAAACCCTTTACCTCATTCACAATCATCTCATGTCCTGTATTCACGTATTTTTTAGAAATCCCACAAAAATTTAAATGTATGAAAGCTTTATATCCTGAAATTGAAAGGGGGAAAATCCATAAAATTATTATGGAAATGGTATTATAAGAAATCATTTGCATTAAAGATTACGGTTGGATTTATTGTCGGTATTATTGTTGGGTTAATCTTTGGTCCATCTGCAAGTGTTTTATCACCTTTTGGTAAACTCTTTTTAAATTTGTTGAAGATGATTGTTGTTCCGCTAATTTTATTCACCTTGGTAGTGTCAGTTAATACCACGGATCCTAAGAAACTAGGAAGTATTGGTGCGAAGATTTTTCCTTACTACATTCTTACTACAGCATTAGCGGTGGGAATTGGTTTGGCGATTGCCATGTTCATTAATCCTGGAGCGGGATTGACATTACCGAAAGATACAGCAGTAGAGGTACCGGATGCACCTTCGCTAATAGATGTCATTTTGAATATTGTACCAACCAATATTTTTGATGCGCTGGCGAAAGGTGAGATTTTAAGTATTGTGTTTGTGGCGATAATTGCGGGTTTTGCCATTTCATTCATGAGACATTCTAAAGAGACGACCGTTGTTGAATGGGGAAATCTTTTGTTGAAGTTGATGGAAGCAGGGAGTGAATTGAGTTCTCGCATTTTAAATGGAGTCTTGCAATATGCTCCAATTGGGGTGCTTGGGATTACGGCTTCTACAGTTGGTAATCAAGGTCTCGATGCGTTGTATGCGCTTTCTAAATATGTTGGTGCCTCATACTTAGGTGTAGGTATTCAAATTATGATTATTTTTCCTATCATTCTGTTCTTATTTAAAGTTCCCGTTTTTAAGTTTTTCAAAGATGTGCGTGAAGCTATGATGACAGCTTTTGTGACCTGTAGTAGTTTGGGGACATTGCCAGTCACGCTTAAATCCGCGAAAAAAGCGGGTATCAGTGATCCAGTTGCAAATTTCACCTTACCGATTGGTGCAACGGTGAATATGAATGGATCCGCGATTCATTTTGGAGTAGGCGTTGTTCTTGCAGCGAATGTCGTTGGTTATGAATTTAGCGTTGGTTCCATTATTGGTATCATTTTAGCAGGAACATTGGCGGCCATTGGAACCGCAGGAGTACCAGGTGCAGGGATGATTGGCCTCTCAATTGTATTTACACAAGCAGGATTGCCTATAGAAATTGTTGGGTTAACTGCAGGTGTGAATGTAATTACAGATATGATTTTTACAACATGTAATGTAACAGGGGATATTGTTGGTGCCGCCATTGTCGATAAAAGTGAAAATGATAATTAGACAAAGCTCTGATTCCCTAATGAGGGGATTGGAGCTTTTGTGTTTATCCCGCATTAACGGGCAGTAAGACCCCCACCTGAAAATTGAGAGAGAAACGAAGAAGATAGGTGGGGGTAACTGCCCGTAAAAGCCCGATTGGTTCGGTCCAACAGGATGTTGGACACTCAGTTGTTGCCACAGGACGTGGCGAAATTAAACTGAGTTCTTTTTTTAGTGGGGGATGAAGAACCCCCCCACTGAAGGAAGTTTCACTTTATAAGTACCTAATCTTATTCGGAAATCTCTTTATTTGTAGGATATTTGATCAAAAATTGGATGAATTTACGCATCTATGTATTTTATAGAGAACATAATGAAAATGTAAGTTATACTAAAAAAATCGTAGGAATGCAATAATTGTGGCATCTAAACATATGGAATTTTGGGTTCATATGCATTAATATTAGGTAGAAAGGCAGGGATTCATTTTGACTACTTTAACAGTGGGAAGTAAAAAAAGGATTTTTAAATGGCTTCTAAAAGGTAAGCAATCTACTTTGTCGATTGTGATACTTGCAACAGTAATGGTACTGATTATGGGAATAGCTTCAACAGCAGAAGCAAAGACAAAGGCTCAACCGAAGCCTCAACCAAAGCCAACCTATACTGTAACGACAAAAACGAAAACATTAGATTCCAAAATGACGAAATTCTCTACATATAATAGTAATACGAAAACTTATTACATGTTACGATCCTATCTTGAACAATTAGAAAAAACAGGCGGTGGTAAACTCATTTTAAAAAAAGGAACGTATACAGTGACGAATGCTTTATATGTACCCTCAAATGTAACCATCCAGCTTGAAGATGGCGTGACAATCGTAAAAGGAACAGATACAGGTACCGAAAAGATGTTACCATCAAACTCTATTTTCCAATTTATTCGACCATCGAAAGCTCAAAAAGAGCATGTGTATGGAAAGTTTGAAGGAGAAAAAAATATTCAACTTATTGGTAAAGGGACGGCTACGATCGATGTAAACTACGATTTGAAAACATTAGGAATCGTCATGGGACACAACCAAAATATCACGATCGATCATGTTCAATTTAAAAATATGAATGGTGGTCACTTTATTGAATTGGATGCATCCAACCATGTCGTCATCAAGAATTCTTCCTTTACATCCTCTCTTCATATGGATGAACATGACAAAGAAGGCATTAATCTGGATACACCAGACCTTGCTACACAAGGATTCACGCATAATTGGAGTAAATATGATAAACAAGCCAATAATGATGTAGTGATCACAAATAATGTGTTTGATGGATTGGATCGTGCTATTGGAACACATAAGTATTCAGAAGGTAGCTTACATAACAATGTAGTGATACGAGATAATACAATCCTAAATATGCGTTCTGACGCTATCCGTGTAATGAATTGGTCTAATCCAATTATCGAAAACAATACAATTACGAATATTGGAGATAAAAGCAATCCATATGATACAACTCGTGGTATCTTGCTAAGTGGAGTAAGCAATCCAACCATTCAAAAGAACACATTTATCGAAGTACCAAGAGCCATGCAATTCATGGTTTGGGAAAATACTGGTCCAGGTAGCGAATACAAACCAATTTATAATAAGTTAAGTGAAGAAAATAAGAAGACGCTACAAAATAACGTTATAACGAGTGGGACAGAAAATTATATTCGGATTAATAACAAGACATATGGGGATTATACTTATCCGGAGAAGATTTATTTACCAGTAATTAGTACGATAGTGCAATAACGATTATTTCACAAAGCTAACTGATTCGCGAGAACAGTTGGCTTTTTTGTATGCATGATTCAAAAACAAGATTTGTACTAGATCATCATATAATTCAAACAATCTTGTTATCATCTCTATATAGAAAGTATGGAGTTGAAATAGCCTCTTTTTCTTTAGCATTAAATCAGTCTCTTCAAGATATTTTGACCAAATTTTATTCAAAAGCTACAATTATAACGATAGTAAAGAAATATCAACGGAGGCCGAGACATTGA
>DATMJF010000249.1:0-6466 GCA_035554455.1 Rummeliibacillus sp. | reverse complement strand
CTTTTTCAAATAAATCAATTTCATAATGCAAAATCCACATGAAATATACGAACATTTAATGAATTCCAATTTTGGTTATTGTGGAGCGAAAGACGGCGAGTCCTCGAAAATGTTAATTCAGTGAGGTTCATTCATAGTCCTACGGGAAAAGCTTGAGCTGAAAGCCCCGCAGGAACGTATTGAAGGCAGTGAAAAAATAAAAATAGATGAAAATTTATTATAAAAATCTTGTATAGCTATATTTATTGATGTGGAAATAGCGAAGACTCCTGCGGGAAAGCGAGCCAGAGAGACCCCGCAGCGAGATTTTCTCTGCGACGAAGCTAGCGAAGCGATGCAGGGCACAAGCGAGGAGGCTCGTCGGTTCGCCCGCGGAAAGCGAAGCTAATTCCACATCATGCAGAAAGTAGATTAATACTATTAATTTGCATTTAAACACTTTTCAGTACCCTAAACGTAGTGTCGAAGAGATTGAAGCCAAGCCCGCGGAAAGCGCCGTCTGTAGCGGAACATCCGAATCTGAATATATGGAATTAATTCAAATAATAAAATTTTCTAACTTTTGTCACTATACTTAATTTTTCTGCTTTAAAACGTGTTATAATAGATTTCACATAAAAACGAAAATTAAGAGGGGTGCTTTATTTATGATGAAAGAGAATCTTCATACACAATTAGGCTTGTTACGTAAAGAACGTAATCTTACATTAGATGATTTATCATTAAAAACTCGAGTAGGTGTTGAAAAATTAGCACGCTACGAATCTGGTGAAGAAACACCTTCTGAACAGACGTTATTAAAGCTATCGAATGCCCTTGAAGTACCAGTCTCCAACTTATTGGATGGTTTAGAAAAGAAATAACAAATTACTTAATAGAAAAGCCTATCCTTAAAACTAAAATGTTTTTAAGGATAGGCTTTTCACTTTTGTTCAATGATAATAGCAATAGAGTATTTAATATAGAATCTTATAAAATGCATTTTGCTTCAAATTTTATTGCTAAAAGTTTATACGATATATCAATACATTCTTCAATTGGGATCCATTGTTCAAAGGATTGTTCATAAATCCCTTGAATTACTTTTCCTAATTCTGAAGGATTATCAATATTTTGCAGTGCCGCTACTACATCTGCAGCTTCTGTATCATAAGTAAAATCATCCATTCCAAATGGATTCCAATCTTCTAAAGTGTGTATGGCTTTTCTATTCATTTCAATATTTTCCATCGAATTTCACCTAATTTACTTTTCTATGATATTGGTTATGATATCATAATTGTAAAAAAAGAAAAGAGGGATATGCTTGAATAATTTAGATTATGTAGAAAATAGAACGCAAACAAATTCTATCAAATGGGATAAAATAGCTAATATCTATCGTATGGAAGATGCATCAGATGTACTTCCAATGTGGATTGCTGATATGGATTTTGCAGCCCCTCAGGTACTAATCGATGCTCTCAAAAAGCGCCTTGATCATCCTGTATTTGGCTATACTTTTGAAAGTGAAGATTGTACGAATGCATTTACTTCTTGGGTAGAAAGGCGCCATAGCCTACATATCGAACCAACATGGGTTCTTTATCATCAAGGTGTCGTGCCGGCCATTGCTTCTATCGTTGAAACATTCACATCAGAAAATGATGCAGTACTTGTCACACCACCAGTTTATCCACCATTCTTTTATGTGCCAAAGCAATTAAACCGTACAGTGAAAGAGTGCTCATTAATTGAAAGAGATGGAATCTATACTTTTGACTTTGTAAAATTTGATGAAATATCTTCAGCTGAAGACGTCAAATTATTTATTTTATGCCATCCTCATAATCCTGGTGGTATTGAATGGTCTGAAGAAGATTTACTAAAAATCATTCGTATTTGCGTTAAAAACGATGTACTAATATTATCTGATGAAATTCATGCAGATTTGATGTTAGATGGAAATAAACATACGCCACTTGCAAAAATTGCTGGCAACTTACAAAATCAAATTATCACTTGTATGGCTCCTACAAAAACGTTTAATATTGCAGGTATTCAAGTAGCCATGATGGTCGTGCCAGATGATCAAAAAAGACTCAAATTAGAAAAGAATGCTGTTATGCATGCTCAAATGGGATTAAATATTTTTGCTTCTACAGCTGTAGAAGCGGTCTACTCTTCAGAAGGCGAAAAATGGCTAGATGAACTCTTGCCATACATCTCGACAAATATGGACTTAGTCATTGAAAAGTTAACTGCTGCAATACCAGAAATCAAAATTCAGAAATCTCAATCAACTTACTTGTTATGGATTGATTACCGCGATACCGGACTTGAAGAGAATGAAGTGATGGAACGCTTACTTTCAATTGGAAAATTAGCATTAGAGCCTGGTACAAAATTTGGTGAACAAGGTAATGGCTTTTTACGCATGAACGTTGCCTGTCCAAGAGAAACAGTTCTAGATGGTATCAATCGTTTTATAAAAGCTTTTACAAAGTAGAAACACATTAATAAAATTATAAGAATAGAGATGTGGGCTCTGGCGCTCGCTTTCCGTGAGCAAGCCTTGAACCGCTTCGTCGTGATGCTCCTGCAGGGTCTCAAGCTGCAGGTTTCCCACAGGAGTCTCGCACCGCAGCACACTTTCCTTTCTATATGTTATAAAATCTAAAGTGTATTATAATTATTTTAACGATAGAGGGACTGATCCACTTATTGGATTGTCCCTTTTTTGGTGAACAATCGTGAACATAGTCGCCTTATAAAGTATTTTAAATATTCCAATATGGAGGTTGTTGTATGTGAGCAGGTAATATTGTTTTTGAGTTTCCTTTTGCCGAATTCACTTGCATTTGTGTTAAAAACAAACTTGAGGAAAGATTGGCTCCATTTAAATTGGCATCTCGTAAATCCACACCAATTAAATTTGCACCTCGTAAATCAGCATTTTGTAAATTCGCTGCAATGAAGTAAGTACCTCGTAAATCATATGTTCGAAAATCTTGATTAGCAAAATTTTTCCCGATAAAGTCCTTCCTACTCATATTTTTTCCTTTAGGTATATGAAACACATCTTTGCTTAGATATCTTTGTATTTCATTACTCGCTTTTGAAAGCAATTCACTAATAGGTACTTGATATTCATAAGTGTCAATATTTAACAGTACTTCTGCATTTTCATTTACTAATGTTTCAATTGTATTCAACTGATTGACAAGTTGCTCATATAGCATAGGTGAAAGTCGATAGGAAAAAGCTTCTAATATAAACGCTTTCATTTCAATTAATTGCTCCACTATTGGAAACACCTGATACATTTTGGTTGCGATTTCTGGATATTCACGCCAACTTTTCCCATTGAATGTATACTGCGACACATGCTGACCTGCACCTAAACAATCGTATACGGTGCAACCTTTAAATCCCTTTTCTCGTAAAGTCGAATGAATTTGACAACGAAAGTCTGAATTTAGGTTCTGACAATGTATACCAGCTGGTTTATTGATGGCAAAATCACTTGAAGCAACAATATTTAACGCTGTACAGCAAAGTGCAAAACAATTTCTACAATCTACGGTCATCTTTTTTCTAGTTTGTATTGCTTGATATGTATCCATTTGTACTCCTTTAATTTAATTGCACTGTTTTAATAAAGAGATATATTTTTATATCTCTTTGCAAATAATCATTCGACAACTATTGCCAAAAACCTTGTTAGAATGTTTCTTACAGTCTATACAATGGAATCATTTAAGTGAACGAATATTCATATAAAGCAAATTTTAACATTGTTATTAAACATAGGAAACATAAAAAATCCTGTACTAGCTTCTAATAGCAAGTACAGGATTTTTCATTTAGTGTTGATTTGAAGAAGACTGTTTTTCCTTTAAGATTTTTTCTTCTAATTCTCTAGTTTTTTCTAAGTCTTTTCTTGCCTTTTTTCTAAAGAGATTAAAAACAAGGATACATAAAATAAGAATAATTGCCATCTCTATTGCTGCAGGAATATATTCTGATTTATTTTCAGGAAAATATAGGAACTCGTTTAAAATCCAAAGATTCATGATAAATACGTCTCCTTACTATTTTTCGATAATTTTGATTGATTCAATCACAACGTCTACTACTGGTTTGTCTTGGAAACCTTTTTCAACATTAGCGATTTCATCAACAACATTCATACCTTCTACTATTTGACCGAATACAGTGTGTTTTCCATCTAACCATGGAGTACCACCATGTTCTTTATACGCATTGATTACCTCTTCTGGGAAGCCAGCATCTTGCATTTGGCCAATCATATTGGCAGGAACTTCTTTCATTTGTACGATGAAGAATTGGCTACCATTTGTGTTAGGACCAGCATTCGCCATAGAAAGAGCACCACGAAGGTTCATAAGTTCAGGAGCAAATTCATCTTCGAATGAATGACCATAAATACTTTCGCCGCCCATACCTGTTCCAGTTGGGTCGCCACCTTGAATCATGAAGTCTTTAATAACACGGTGGAAGATAATTCCTTCGTAGTATCCGTTTTTAGCGTGAGTTAAAAAGTTTTCAACTGTTTTTGGTGCTTGTTCAGGGAATAATTTAATTTTGATGGCACCTAGTGTAGTTTTCATTTCTACTAATACTTCATTTTCTGCTACTTCAGTTGTTAATTGTGGGTACATAATTGCATCTCCTTTAAATAAAAAAATAGTTGGTTTATCCAGAATTCCGGAAAAGTGATCGTATCGCTTACAATAAACACTCAACACTCTACGCATAAATTCTTTCTTTTTTACTATATCCCGTCCTAGTCTAACATAAATGCAAGTATTTTTCAGTCTACAACATTGAACTTCAAAATTTAGATATTTTATTTCATAAATAGTCCTATCAAAATCTTACTTCTTTTGTCCATCTCTTATTAGAAATGTGCTATTCTGTTAAATGGTAATGTAAAAATTCCATTTCTATACATAGAATTAAAGAGGAGGATATTTTTGAGAAAAGTAGTAGGTAGTCTTATTATTATTTGCAGTCTTCCTCTGCTATTTTTTCTTTTTGAGAAAATTTCAACTGAAGTACAAACGGCGAAAGCCTTTGAAAAACAGTTTACAGCGAATGTTCAATTAGATGCTCCTAATTTGCAAGTCCCTACTATTCTTAAGGATCGTAATAATAAGGTCTTTTCTGAAGAATATACAGAGTGGAGAAAGCCAATAGGGCTTGCCGATATCCCTGAATTTGTTCAGCAACTATTTATTACTAGTGAAGACGCGAACTTTTATCACCATATAGGCTTTGACGTGACTGCAATTGCTCGTGCCTTCATGGTCAACAATTCTAGCGGTGAAGCTTCACAAGGTGGTAGCACTATTACGCAGCAGCTTGTTCGTATGCGTTATTTGACTCAAGAAAAAACATATGAACGGAAAATGCTCGAAATCTTTTATTCTTATGAACTTGAACGTAAGACATCGAAAGATGAAATTTTGAATATGTATTTAAATGAAATGTATTTTAGTAATGGCGTTTACGGTATTAATGGTGCTGCAACTTACTATTTCAATAAACCCATCGCTAAATTATCTAAAGCTCAAATGGCATTTATAGCAGCTATTCCGAATAATCCATCGCTATATGACCCATTAAGACATTTCGAAAACACAAAAAAAAGACAAGAGCGTCTACTCGATAAATTAGTAGAAAAAAATGTTTTATCAAAAAATGAAGCTGAAAAAATAAAAAAAGAAAAAATTGTTATTACATTGAAGAAGAAAAAGCAATTATACCCAGCTTATAGCACTTATGTGATGAATGAATTCCGTTCACTTATTGCTACAAAAGAAGGATATAAAGAACAGTTACAGGCTGCAAAAACGTCTCAACAACGAAAAGCAATTAATACAAAACTTTCGAAACGTGTCAATAAGCTGTTAAATCAAGGCCTAACAATTGATACAGCATTGTCACCTTCCAAGGAATCTGCTGATACAGCAAATATTAATCAGATTTTGGAAAATCGCGGTAATTTACAAGCTTCTGCCGTTGTTATTGACAATACTAATCGTGAAATCATTAGTATTTATGCAGGTAAAGGATATAAAAAATATGATTATAACAGAGCTTTCCAAGGTGCTCGCCAACCCGGTTCAGCCTTTAAACCGTTAATCGATTATGCTCCCTATTTTGAAGAGACAAAAGCTACACCGTACACATATGTCAGTGGTGCACCTTTCTGTATAGAAAATTATTGTCCTCAAAACTATGGAGGGCAGGTACTTGGAAATGTAACAATTCAGGAAGGTTTTCGAAATAGCTATAATACAGTCGCTATGCGATTGTTCCATCAAATCGGTGTGGAAAAGGCTTTTTCTTACTTAAAACCCTTCCAATTTGATTCGTTAACGAAACAAGATCGCGTCTATTCTGCAGCAATTGGTGGGTTAACTCATGGAGTAACGACAGCAGAATTAGCAGACGCTTA
>DATMJF010000248.1:0-3305 GCA_035554455.1 Rummeliibacillus sp. | reverse complement strand
ACCGGTTTTTTATCTTTTTTAGTGTTGTTTCTTTTGGCAGACCCGATTGCGCATTTAGTTATTACAGATAAGGAACAAGCTTTTACTGTATCACAAATTGCTAGTGTTATTCGGTGGATAAGTTTTGCATTAATTGTAGTACCTTTTATGAGCTTAGTTCGTGGATTTTTCCAAGGCTATGATCATATGGAACCAACAGCAATTTCACAATTAGTAGAGCAAATTATTCGTATTATTGCTTTACTTATAGGTTCTTTCATAGTAATGCGTGTCTTTAATGGTACAGCTCAAACAGCTATTTCGTTTGCAGTATTCTCAGCATTCATCGGTGGTATAGCGGGTTTGATATCTCTTTGGTATTACTGGCGTAGACTACAGCCAGAATTTAACCTCAAGCTGCAAAATAGTGTATCATCTGGGCAACTTTCGTATAAGAGTATTTATAAAGAAGTCATTACGTATTCCATCCCTTATGTATTTGTTGGGATTGCGAATCCATTATTTCAATTAGTAGACATGTTAACATTTAATTCAGCGATGTCTAACATCGGTTTAGCAAAAGTTTCTGATGATTATCTTGGTATGTTGAACTTCACTACACAGAAAATAGTGATCATTCCTGTGATGCTTGCGACAGGTTTTTCAATGGCACTTGTACCTGCCATTACAAACTATTATACGAAAAACCAACATGGTGCATTGATTAATGCAATGGATAAAACATATCAAATTTTATTGTTTATCACGTTACCGGCAGTTGTGGGTATTTCACTTTTATCAACAGATATTTACCATTTACTCTATTCAGAAAGTGCAATAGGCTCAAGTATTTTGGCGACATATGCACCAGTAGCGATTCTGTTTGCATTCTTCCAAGTAACGGCAGCATTATTGCAAGGTATTGATTATCAAAAATGGATTGTATTCAGTCTATTAACAGGTATTTTAGTAAAATTAGCGATTAATATTCCTTTGATAGAAGCTTTTCAAACAAAGGGTGCCATTTTAGCAACGACTATTGGTTACGCTATTTCAATCATCATTAATATGTTTGTCTTGAAAAAGGCGCTAAATTATAAATCCCAATTGGTGATTAGACGGTCACTTTTAATCATTGCTTTGACGGTAATTATGGCTGCATTTGTCATTGTGGCACATAAAGGATTAGTGATGATGTTCGGACCTGCACATTCTAAAATACTTGCACTTTTATATATGGTTGTTTGTATTTCAGTTGGTGTCGCAGTATATGGTTTCTTATCATTCCGAATTGGACTTGCTCAAAAACTGTTAGGCTCAAAGATTGAAAAAATTGCAAGTAAATTTGGCTTGTAGAAGGGAGGATTTTATGCGCTTAGATAAATTGCTATCCAATATGGGATATGGCTCGCGTAAAGAAGTTAAGCAACTTTTGAAGATGAAAGCTGTTTCTGTAGATGGCGTAATCGTTAAAGACGTATCTTTTCATGTTGATCCAGAAAAACAAAATGTCACCGTTCTTGGTGAAAGAGTTCATTATCAAGAATTCATCTATTTAATGATGAACAAACCTGCTGGTGTCATTTCGGCGACAGAAGATTTGCATGATCAAACAGTGATTGATTTGCTTGATCCCTTCCATGCACATTTTGAGCCGTTTCCTGTAGGTCGATTAGACAAAGATACAGAAGGGTTCTTACTTATTACAAACGACGGTGTGTTAGCACATAATTTGTTATCACCGAAAAAGCATGTACCCAAAGTCTATTATGCGAAGATTGATGGTAGGGTAACGGAAGAAGATATTGAAGTATTTAATCAAGGTGTTATTTTGGACGATGGTTATCACACGAAACCTGGTAAACTAACAATCTTAAAATCAGGCGAAACATCTGAAATAGAGTTAATGATTTCTGAAGGGAAATTTCATCAAGTGAAAAGAATGTTCGAAGCAGTCGGTAAAAAGGTAACGTTTTTGAAACGTTTATCGATGGGGAACTTACAGCTAGATGAGAACTTAAAGCTAGGTGAATATCGAGAATTATCATCTGATGAAATTGAAAATATAAAGTAAAACTTCAATTAGTGGGAGTCTTATTACAAGATAAAACAAAAAGAATGACCAAGCGACGCAGCATGGTCATTCTTTTTTATATTTTTCATAATTTGTGTATTAACATGTTTAGACGAAGTTGCCACCAGCATATGGCGAGGTGATCGTCCATTCAACGAAAAGCGTGAGATCCAACTCGTTGAATCTTTCTATGATGTCATTTTCACTTTCTTACGCGTCGTTGTCCATTTGCCCCGACTTGGACTTTCGACCAAATCGTTAAAGGCTAACACATTCAAATCTCTTTGAATGGTGCGAGGAGTGATGCCGAATTCATCGACTAAATCTTGCGTAGTAACAATCCCATTACTATGAATGTACATATACACATCTTTTATTCGATTGAGCATCCGATTAGTGGTTGGTTTCAATGTTGAACCACTCCTTCATCTTATTTCTCAAGACTAGCGGACGAAAATAATTGTGAGGTATTCAGGCTCCTAATTTAGTTTGCCTTAGACATCCCCTTTTCAATTTTGTTTGGCAGACTTTTATTATCTGACAATTCCATTATAGCGAAAGTGCTCTATGATATCCATACTTTTGTTTGCATTTTTACGATTGTAACAATATGTTAACATTTAAAAGCGAATAATTAACGGTAAAAATATAATTAACATTCGTATTTTGGGTATTTCTATGTGAAATGAAGGAAAGGGTGTAAAATAATAAGGAGATTTATTAAGGAGGAATTTAGAATATGGATTGGATGAAACAAGCCCAAGAACGCCAAGATGAGTTAATCGGCAACTTACAAGAATTAGTACAAATTAATAGTGTGTTAGATGAAAGCACAGCTTCTGTCGATGCTCCATTTGGTGAGGGTCCAAAAAAAGCTTTAGATTGGATGCTTCAACAAGGTAAAGACCAAGGATTAAAAACAAAGTTAATCGATAACATGGTTGGATATATCGAAATGGGTGAAGGAGAAGAATTAGTCGGAATCCTTTGTCACGTAGATGTTGTCCCAGCTGGTAGTGACTGGGTTCATCCACCATTTGGCGCTGTCGTAGAAGATGGCAAATTATTCGGCCGTGGTTCTATCGATGATAAAGGGCCAACAATGGCTGCATGGTTAGCGATGAAAATGGTTAAAGACGCAGGTATCAAATTAGATCGAAGAGTACGTATGATCGTCGGTTCTGATGAAGAAAGTGGCTTCCGTTGTGTTAAATGTTATGTTGAAAAAGAAGAAATGCCAACACTAGGATTT
>DATMJF010000247.1:0-4509 GCA_035554455.1 Rummeliibacillus sp. | reverse complement strand
ACTCGAGCTCTTTCTGTATCATCAAGAAGTGCTAATGTACCAATGATTGATGCGAACATACCACCTCTTTCTATGTCCGCAACTAAAATAACTGCTGCGTCTGTAGCGTGAGCCATGCGCATATTTGCAATATCTCGATCTTTTAGATTAATCTCTGCAGGACTTCCAGCACCTTCTAATACCATAACATCATATTCATTTTGTAGCTTATGTATAGATTGTTCTACAATAGGCATCGCTTGTTGTACAAAATTATTTCGATAACTCATTGCACCCATGTCCATAAAATGTTTACCATGAACAATTACTTCAGAGACCATATCTTGCTTTGGTTTAAGTAAAATAGGATTCATATCTGTTGTCGCTATTACTCTCGCGGCTTCCGCTTGTACACCTTGTGCCCGGCCGATTTCGCCGCCATCAACCGTAACAAATGAATTCAGTGCCATGTTTTGCGACTTAAAAGGGACAACTTTCATTCCATCATCAGAAAAAATGCGGCAAAATGCGGTACAAATCATGCTTTTACCAACATCTGATGCAGTACCTTGAATCATTAATGCTTTAGCAGTCATAAGCTAACCTTCTTCCTTTAAAATTCTAACCCTTTTACTGCTGGTATTCCTCTTTCATAATAATGCTTTGTTGCATCAATTGTTGAAACTAAATCAGCTAGGTCTTGCAATTCTTGCTTTGCATTTCTACCAGTGATGATAAGATGCATAGTTGAAGGACGATTTTGAATTGCCTCAATTACTTCTTGTAATGGAAGAACATCATCGATTGGAAATTTATCAATAGATAAAGCATTATTTAATTCATCAAGAACTAGTAAATCAATAGAAGGATCTGCTAGTGCAGCCTTTGCTTTTTGCCAGGCTAATCGTAAAGCTTCACGATGTTCTTCTGGTGTTTTTGTCCAGGTAAAACCAATGCCCATTTGTTCCATTTCTACACCGAGTTTACGAAGGGCTAATGCTTCACCATAAGTACGTTCAGGTGATTTGATAAATTGCATATATTTTACATGTAAACCTCTACCGATTGCTCGTAATGTAACACCAAGTGATGAAGTTGTTTTTCCTTTTCCATCACCTGTGTAAATTAAAAATAATCCTTGACGTGCCATTTTCCATTCCCCTTTTTTTATAACCAAGTAGTTTTCTCTTCAAATGGAACTCTTGTAGTTGCAGGAACTTCTGTGCCTTCTTCGGGATAACCAATGAAAATTGTACCAATTACTTTTTCATTTTCTGGTGATCCGATAAAGTCATGCATGCGTTGATCATGTACTAAACCTACTCCTCTTGTTCTCCATACAAAGCCCAAATCTAATTCTTGTGCTGCTAACCACATCGAATGGATTGCACAGCAAGTTGCGAAAATATTATCTTCTGAATCATCCGGTTTATCTGGAATTAATGAGGAAGTAACAACTATTGCAACGGGTGTAGTAGTTACTACTTTTAAAGAACTTTCTACTAAATGTGGTTTTGTTGGAAAGCGTTGTTGTAAGTATTCAGTTGCCATTTTTTCATAACGTTTCATTGACTCGCCTTGTATTACATAGAAATGCCATGGTTGACGCAATCGATCATTTGGTGCATATGTAGCTACTTCTAACAGTTTTTCAATTTTTTCTTTTTCAATAGGTCGATTTGCATAATTTCGAATTGCTCGGCGCTCTTGAATAGCTTCAATAATCGTCATATTTGTTTCTCCTTAAATTAAAATAGTTTGCTTTTCAAACCATTGAATTTTATCTCTTAGTTGAACAACTTCCCCAACTAATACCATCGATGGATTATGTAATTCTTCTTGAACAACAAGATCGTGAATTGTTTCCAAAGTTCCTGTTATCGTACGTTGATGTTCTGTTGTTCCCCATTCAATTACCGCAACAGGCGTAGTTGCACGTTTGCCATTTTCAATAAGCTTTTTACTGATATACTCAAGATTTCCAACACTCATATAAAAAGCAATCGTATCAATACCATTTGCTAATGCATACCAGTTTAAGTGATCTTGTCCTTTCTCTTCACGGCCATGTCCAGTTACAATCGCAAAACTTGAAGCAAACTCTCTATGAGTAACAGGAATACCTGCATAAGCTGGTGCCGCAATACCTGCTGTAATTCCAGGAACAATTTCATATTCAATACCATGTTCAACTAACACTTCTGCTTCTTCCGCGCCTCGGCCAAAAACGCATGGATCTCCACCTTTTAAGCGTGTAACAATTTTACCTTCATGTGCTTTTTCAACTAACAAATCATGAATTTGATCTTGGATGAAATGATGTTTTCCTGGGGATTTACCACAAAAAATAAGTTCTGCGCCTTCTTTTGCATGTTCCAATAATGATGGATTCACTAGACGATCATATGCAATGACATCTGCTTTTTGAATGCACTCTAGGCCATATACAGTAATTAGTTTAGGATCTCCTGGGCCTGCACCTACTAAATAGACTTTTCCTGTAGTCATTGAATCGTCCCCTTTTTTATTAATTTCTCAAACAGTTGTTCACGTTCTTCTATTTGTTTTGTTTTAGTCAATGTTAAAAACTGTGAATCTAGGAGTACTTTTAAGAGATCACTTTTATGCTTCGGATCCTTTACTTCATCAATAATTTGACATCTTGCCTTTTGCAAGAATAATATATAATCTTCATAAGAATCGTCATACTGCGCTTCTAATTCTTTTTTTATCTCTTTTGCAAGTTTTGGATTTGCACCTGATGTAGAAACAGCAATTGTCAATGGACCACGCCGAACAACAGAAGGAACAATAAATTGACTTAGCTTTTCACTATCTACTATATTACATAGCTGATGTTTACTAGCTGATTTAGCTACAAGTTCATTTGTTTTAGAAGAATTGGTAGCAGCAATGATCATAAATGCATCGATTAAATCATCCGGTGTAAAGGTTTTCTTTCTCCATTGAATTGTGTTTTCTTCAACTAAAAATTCGAGTTTTGGCGATAGTTCAGGGCTAATAACTGTCACATGTGCTTGCGCTTTTAATAGACTTACGACCTTACGTGAAGCAACTTTACCTCCGCCAACAACTACAACAGGTCGATTTTCAATATTCAACATCATTGGATAATAATTAGCCATTTACATCCTCAGCTTTCTTCTGATAGTTTTTACACTGCTCAATCCATTGAACAACTAATTGTGGATTGGAAGCGAAGTGGAAATGTGTATATCCTGCGACTAAATTATCCTGCAGATAACCTTCTCCTTGCTTTTTAAAACGGCTTTTTGTTTCATAGGCATAGTTGATATTTTCTGGTTGTGAATAGGTTGAATAATGAAATTCATGTCCTTTTGCTTCTTGACATTCTCCGATTAAAAAATTTCCTCTCACACCAAAAATTTCGCGATAGCCTAATGCAACTCTTTTGGTTTGCATCTCTATAGTTCCTGGTATTGCACCAACCATTTCATAGCGATTTCCATCAGTAGTGAAAATTGCTTCCGTCAAGAACATAAAACCTCCACATTCAGCTAATGTTGGAATTCCTTTCGAAATTGCATTATGTATGGATTCTCTCACTGCAGTTTGTCGTGATAGTTCGTTCGCAAACTCTTCAGGAAAACCTCCACCAATATAAAGTCCATTTGCATCAGAAGGTACTACTTCCCCTTTTAATGGTGCGAAATACTCGATTGTTGCCCCATTCGCTTGAAGTAATTCGATATTTTCCTCATAGTAAAAGTTAAATGCTGCGTCTTTAGCTACTGCAATTTTAACTTGTTGATTCATTTTTTGTTCGAACATACTTGGATGAATGGTTGATAGGTGACTAGTAGATGATAGTTGATATATTTTTTCTACATCAACGGTTGCACTGATTAAATCACCTAATTCTATGAAGTATGGCTGTAATTCGCCTCGTTCGATTGCAGGAATTAATCCTAAATGGCGACTTGGCATATGGATATTCTGTTCTTTTTTTAAATAGCCAACTACTGGAATACCACATTCTTGTTCAACAGCAGCTTTCACTATTTTATAATGCCCTTCACTTCCAACCTGATTGGCAATAACACCTACAATATTGACGTTTTCGTTTAATAGTTGAAAACCTTTTACAATAGCAGCTGCGCTCCGAGCCATACTTGCACAATTGACAATAAGTAATACAGGACTTTTCGTTAAGATGCTTATTTCTGCTGTTGAACCTCGATCTTCTAATGGCGATTTCCCATCATAGAAACCCATTACGCCTTCAATAATAGAAATATCTACATCTCTGCTGTTTCTTTCTAATATATCAATAACCGTTTTTTCATCAAACATCCAACTATCCAAATTACGAGAAGGTCTACCAGTAACTGCAGTATGGAATGTGGGATCAATATAATCTGGTCCACATTTGAATCCTTGTACTTGATAACCTTTTTGTTGTAATGCAGCCATTAGCCCAATTGTAAATGTTGTTTTACCAACACCACTACCAGTACCAGCAATTACCAATCTATGTGCTGACATCTT
>DATMJF010000246.1:0-2069 GCA_035554455.1 Rummeliibacillus sp. | reverse complement strand
GAATTGACTCCTTTATATTAAATTTAAGCACACTATTAATATCGCATTAATAAATTGTTAAGTCAATAAATAAGTTAGTACTCACTAAATTTAATATAATTTATTATTTTTGAAGTATTCCAACTGAATTAATTCATAAATCCATTTTTGATTTTTAAATATGAACATTTTAACACATTAACTTTTTAATATTCATATTTGGATGTTACGCTACAGACGGTGCTTTCCACGGGCTTGGCTTCAATCTCCTCGTCACTACGTTCCTGCGGGGCTTTCAGCTCAAGATTTCCCGTAGGAGTCACCGGCTTCCGCTTCACAATCATCAAAATTTGATATCATCAAATGTTCGTATTTTTTGTATGGATTCTGCATTATGAAATTGACTCAATTAAATATATTATTTATATACTAGTTTTTAGCTATATTCTTAATTGGAAATTATTTAAATTCAACGTAGATTAAAAGTAGAAATTGAATTAAAAAAGACCACTTGATGAAGTACACCAAATGGTCAATAATAATTGTTAATTGTATTAGATGAGTAATCGCAGGAGCAATACCTCAAAGGGATTGACGTGTTTGTTGTAATCACCCATTAGAGCCGTTAACTTAGGGATGGATTATTTTTTATTGTGAAATGCCTACTAAATCGAGATAAGTTTAAGTGAAATTAGCTGCTCACATAAAGTAGCTAATGGTAAACCAACAACGTTTAAATAATCCCCTTCAATTCGATCTACTAAAAAGACGCCATCTGTTTGAATACCGTAACCACCCGCTTTATCAAATGGATCTCTAGTTGCAACGTAGGCTTCTAATAGCTCATCTGATACATTTTTAAAGATGACTTTCGTTTTCTCTACAAATGTTGTTTCTTCCCCGTTTTCTTCAATAATTGCCACAGCTGTTAAAACGTCGTGTTCTGAACCACGTAATGTACGAAGATGGGACATTGCTTCTTCATGACTTATTGGTTTATGAAATAATTTGTTGTCTTTTGCAACGATTGTATCTGCTCCGATTATTACTTTACCTTGTGTTTTTTTCGCAACATCGCGGGCTTTTAATAACGCTACTTCTTTAACATATTGTGAAACTTTTGATGCTTGTAAACTGGTTTCTTCAACATCAGATGTGATGATTTCAAATGGTATATTTAATTGCTCGAAAATCTCTTTTCGACGTGGTGATGCAGATGCTAATATAAATGATTTTGTTGTATGAAATTGCATAGTTTTCACTCCTCATTATTATCATACAAGAAATTATGGCATTTATAAATTTGTATCCTATTAGAGCTATTAAATCGAATAAAAAAATTCCCTTATGTCGATTATGACGTAAGGGAATTAATCCTATTTCAAAATGAATGAATGACTAATCGTTTCAAAACCTAAATATATACAAAGAACTGTTAATATAACAGTGACTGCATTTTCTACTTTACTACCTGTTCGAGTGGTAATTGGAAAGCGCACATTAATATCTAGTGGAAACAATAATTTAATCCCTTTTTTTGTGGCCATATCGAGAATGTAATGACTCACCATTCCTATTAATATGCCAGCTGTAATCGATTCATTTGAAATATATTTATTCATAAACATTGCCATGAGGAATAAAAATAGCAAACTATGTGTGAATGATCGATGTCCAAATAATGTGTTAACGATCTTAGATATTAAGGGTAATGTACGGCCAATTTTACTTCCACCGTGACAAATATCCGGAAGTAATGCGCCTGCAACACTTGCGCCAACTAACACTAATGAATCGTAATTTGAAACTTGTACTAAAGCAAGACCTGCTGCTATGCCGCCTATGATGTGAGTATTTCCTGTCATGCTTGTAAATCTCCTTATTTCTCCTAAACTGATTGTCCCTTACATTACTCCTAGGCTTTCAACCCTTTACTACCTCTTTTCTTATGTAATGTACTTATCAGTATATAAGAACGTTCGTTCGTTCGCAACAAAAAAAGGTCGATTCATCCCCCTGTATATAAAGATAAGGGAATTCTCAACCTCTAAACATCCAAAGATAGCTGTAGAGAGTATTGTTTATCAAAA
>DATMJF010000245.1:0-8696 GCA_035554455.1 Rummeliibacillus sp. | reverse complement strand
AAAAAACGCCAATTTTTCTAAATTTATTGTAGCGTTGATCAACTAATTCATCTTCTGATAGTACTATTAATTCATTTAGTGATTTTAGTAATACTTCTTTTAAGAATTGTGCTTGCTTTTTAACATCTTTGTGAGCTCCACCTAACACTTCAGGTATAATTTCTTCTATTATATCTTCTTCTTTTAAATTTGGAGCTGTAATTCTCATTGCCTCAGCAGCTTTTTGTGCAAGGGCAGCATCTTTCCACAAAATTGAAGCCGCTCCTTCAGGTGATATAACAGAGTAGGTTGAATTCTCTAGCATATGCACATGGTTTGCAACACCTAATGCTAATGCACCACCACTTCCACCTTCTCCAATTACTACACTGATGATTGGAACCTTTAAACCTGCCATTTCAAGTAGATTTCTAGCAATGGCTTCACTTTGACCTCGTTCCTCAGCTGCTTTACCAGGATAAGCACCTTTTGTATCGATGAAACAAATAATAGGACGTTTAAATTTCTCTGCTTGTTTCATTAAGCGTAATGCTTTTCGATAACCTTCTGGATGAGGCATACCAAAATTACGACGAATATTCTCTTTTGTATCTTTTCCTCGTTGATGTCCAATAATTGTAAATGGTGTTCCTTCAAAAGAGGCGATACCACCGACAATCGCTTCATCATCACCGAAATTACGATCACCATGCAATTCAATAAAATCATTGAAGATTTCATGAACATAATCAAGAGTAGTTGGACGTTCTGGATGACGTGCAATTTGAACTCGGTCCCAAGGTTTTAAATTATGATAAATATCTTTTTCAAGTTTCGTAAAACGTTGCTCTAACTGATTAATTTCTTTGGATAAATCTACATCAGCATTTGATGTAAAGTCTTTTAACTCTGTTATTTTCGAGCGTAATTGAACAAGTGGCTCTTCAAAAGGTAATGTCTTTACCATTTAGATTGCCTCCTTTACATGCAATTTCACAATTGTGCTAACCGTCTTACGCAAATCGTGACGATCTACAACAGCATCTAATTGACCATGTGCCAATAAAAATTCTGATGTTTGGAAATCATTTGGAAGTTTTTCTCTCACCGTTTGTTCAATAACACGGCGACCAGCAAAGCCAATTAATGCTTGTGGTTCTGCTAAGTTAATATCACCCAGGGAAGCAAAACTTGCAGAGACACCACCGGTTGTTGGATGAGTCATAATTGAAATAAATAAATTACCTTTTGCTCCATGGCGTTCGAGCGCAACACTTGTTTTTGCCATTTGCATAAGTGAAATGACACCTTCTTGCATTCTAGCCCCACCACTTGCAGTAAAGATAATAAATGGAACGCCAAGCTCTGTAGCTTTTTCAATCGCTCTCGTAATTTTTTCTCCAACAACAGATCCCATAGACCCCATACGGAAAAATGAATCCATTACTGCAACAACAACTTGTTTCTCTTCTAATTTCCCTACTCCAGTCAAAACAGCCTCATTTAATCCCGTTTTATTTATATCTGATTTAACTTTTTCAACATATCCTGGGAAATTCAGTGGATTCACTGTTTGTAAATGATCATCTAGTGATTGGAATGTTCCCTCATCTAAGAAGTCTTCGATTCGTTCTTTCGCAGTCATTTTATGATGGTAATGACAATTTGGACAAACCTTTTGGTTCTTTTGTAAATCCTTTGTCAGCATTACATGATTACATTCTGGACATTTTGTCATGATGCCTTCAGGTACATCATGATGTTCACGTGTAATCGTTATATTCTTATTAGGTTTATTTTTTTTAAATAAATCTCGAATACTCATAACTATTCTCTCCCTTTATGTAGTAACTTTGTCCAATCTTCAAAGGCCATAATTGCCTTTTTGGTATGTCCAAGCATAATTTCACTTATTAAAGTTTGTAGTTGCGGCTGTTCTTCTTCAGTCGAAAGCTCGCTATATGGTTCTTTTCCATATTGTTTTAAAAGTATCCAAATTTTAAGCACGAGTCGGTTATTTGAAGTAATAATAATTTCTCTCATCAAATCTTCACGTGCAATTCGTCCCTTTGCAATCACGTTTGTTAACAAACTCTCCCACACCGGTAAATTTCGAAGCGTCTCATCCTCCGCCACAATGCGGATTGCATCACGTTCTAAAATCATCCTTGTTTCGTGAACATTTCTTAAATCCTTTTCCTCTTGTAAAATAAACGTCGATAACACTTCAACTAATTGATGATTATGAAAATCCGCTACAAAGGTTCCCCCACCTCTACGGGTTTCAATCAAGCCTAATAATTCTAGACTGCGTAGTGCTTCTCTAATAGAAGAACGGCCCACATTTAAACGCTCTGCAAGAACACGTTCTGACGGAATTTTACCCCCAGGTGGAATTTTCTCATCCTGAATAATCCCACGTAATTCACGTACAATCTGTATAAACATTTTCGAAGCAGGTTTTTCTACGCTCATACTTAGTCTCCTCAGTGTTCCATATATACCTAAAAAAGTGGTCTGACCACTTTTGAATATTATAATACAGAAATTGATATAGTTAGTAAAGTAAAAAGTAAAAAAACTGTGCGATGGTCACACAGTTTAGACAAATTTCCTATGTTTTCATAGTTTTTTCTATGCTGAAATAACTGTACATTTCTTTAATATAATTTGCGGTTGTCCTTTTCTCACCTCAACAACCCCTTCAACAAGCATCAATTGGTCTTCTTTTATCCATTCAACTGCAGATAAATATTCTTTTGGAAAAATAGTTACAGAGATACTTCCCGTTTCATCCTCTAAATCTATAAATCCCATTAATTCACCTTTTTTAGTTCTAATTTGTTTAATAGAAGCTATTAACCCTACCATTTTGACATATTGTCTACCAGTCATATGTCGAATCATATCCGTTGTTGCTGACTGAATCTGTTGGTCTTGCTTCACCTTTTGTACTGGATGTGTAGAAATATAGAACCCTAGCACTTCTTTTTCAAATTGTAATTTTATTTTTTCTGGAATCGGACTTGCTTTAGCATGTTTCGGTTTACCAAAGAAAAATGACAGATCATCTAATAGTTGCCCCTCTTCATCTGGTCGGTACAATTCAGCATGTTTAACTGCTGCATCAATCGTTGCTAGTAATTCCGCTCGATTTCTTCCAAATTCATCAAGGGCACCAGCTTTAACTAATGGTTCTAAAGCTTTACGAGTGAAATGTACAGCAGTTAAATCTAAAGCCATATCAAATATATCCTGCCACTTCTTGTGATCTGCTTTACGAATTTCCATTACTTTGTTCAAAAAGGTTTGTGGTACACCTTTGATTGCCGATAGTGCAAATCGAATAGCACCATTTTGGACACGGAAGGATCGCCCACTTTCATTAATAGAAGGTGGTAAAATAATAATGCCCTTTTGTTTTGCTTCCTGTAATATTTTATTGAACTTTTCACGGTTTCCCATGGTTGAAGTAAGCATCGCTGCATAAAAATAGGCAGGAAAGTGAGCTTTTAAGTAGGCCATTTGATAAGAAATCATACTATATGCAACGGCATGGCTTTTTGGGAAACCGTAATTCGCAAAACGAACGATCAAATTATACACATCTACTGCAATTTGCTCAGAAAACCCATTGGCAATTGAATTTCTTACAAAATGTTCTCTTTCAGAATCAAGTACTTCTTTTTTCTTTTTACTCACAGCACGGCGCAGTATATCTGCTTCTCCCATTGTGAAGCCTGCCATGCGTGAGGCAATGAGCATTATTTGTTCTTGATATACGATGACACCATATGTTTCACCTAAAATCGGCTCTAATACAGGATGGGGCATTTCTACTTTTTCTTGATCATGCTTCCGTCTACTGTAAACAGGTATAAAATCCATTGGACCCGGACGATATAATGCATTTACTGCTACAATATCTTGAAAAACAGTTGGTCGTATTTCGCGCAACGCCTGTCTCATGCCATCTGATTCCAATTGAAACACACCTGTTGTATCGCCATTTTGAAGCAATTCAAATGTTTTTTGATCATGTAATGGAATTTTCTCAAATTGCAAAAATCTCTTTTGGTCATAGTAAATCATCGAACGAATTCTTTCTAATATCGTTAAATTACGTAAGCCTAAAAAGTCCATTTTCAATAAGCCAATTGATTCCACTTCTTGCATCGGCCATTGTGTTAAATAAAGTCCTTCATTTCCTTTTTCAATCGGAGCAACATTTACTAACGGTTCGGGACATAAAACGACTCCAGCCGCATGGGTTGATGCATTTCGTGGTAACCCCTCTAAATTCAGGGCCACTTGCATCCACTGTTGCCTGATTTCACTTGAATTAGCAAAACTTCTTAAAGCCTCTGATTGATCCACTGCTTCCTGTAATGTGATTCCAACTTTTCCAGGTATATTTGTAGAAATCTGTGCGAGTTCTTCATTGCTAAAGCCAAATACTCTTGCAACATCACGTGCTACAGCTTTTGCTGATAATGTACCAAATGTGATAATTTGAGATGTGTAGTTAGCCCCATACTTTTCAGCTACGTATTCAATCACTTCTTGTCTACGATAGTCTGCAAAATCGACATCAATATCCGGCATCGTAATACGTTCTGGATTTAAAAATCGTTCAAATAACAAACCATATTTCAATGGATCTACTTCGGTAATACGAAGGACATACGCAACTAGTGAACTAGCTGAAGAGCCACGTCCAGGACCAGTTAAAATGTGTTTTTTCCTTGCAAATTGTATATAATCAGCAACAATTAGAAAGTAATCAGCATAGCCCATATTCGTAATAACATCTAATTCATAGGTCAATCTGTCATGATATTCTGCTCCTGCATCGGGAATACGATCTTGTAATCCTTCTAAACAGTTTTTTTGCAAAATCCCGGCTGCTGTTTCCCCTTCTGGTACAGGGAATTTCGGCATATAAAAACGGTCGTAGTCTAGTTCCACTTGACAAGATAAAAGGGTTCCCTCTGTTGCTTGCAACCATTCAGGATGGTCATCAAACCATTCGTTGTAATTTTGTGCAGTAGGTAAAAACTGTTTACTTTCTCTTAAAGAGAGTTTTTCTTGATCTGCCATTTTAACTCCAGTTGAAATCGCCTTAGCAACTTCAAAAGTAAAGGCATGTTCTTCCTTAACAAAAGTACTTAAATGAGTCGCACAAATTTTAATAGAGTGTTCACTACAAAATGTAACAACAGCCTCTTCCGCATGACTTCTGATTCCTCCAGGTCGGTCGATTCCAATCACTAAATTCTCAACACCAAAGATATTCATAAGTTTCTTTATTGCTTGAAAAGGAGCTTCTTGTTGCCAAACATCACTCGTTACTGGCACTAAAGTGATACAACCTTTGTTATAACCTTCTAGCCAGCGGAGAGGCAGCGTTTCATTATCTCGTAAAGAAATAGAAGAGGTAATTTTCAATAGGTTATGATAGCCATCCAAATCTTTTGCATATAACACTAGTGGTCTAATATCCTCTTTAGAGAATTCTACTTGTACTGTTAAACCGATCACAGGATGAATCGCTGTTTTTTTCAGAGCATGCCAAAAAGGCAGTAGCCCATAAAATTTTGAATTCGTAATGGCTACAGCCTTCGCATTTTCTTGTTGAAGGAAGGAAATGAGCTCACCTATGCGAATTGTACTTTTTAGCATGTCCGCAGCAGTTACAATTTGTGAGTATACGGGTTGCAACATCATCGCTTCCTTTCTTTTCTACGCTTCTTTACAAAGCGCTTGTAGTTTACCAATCAATTCTTCTGCTTCAGTCCAATCAAAAATTTTAGCGCCTGAAGCCATTGGGTGACCACCACCACGATATTGTTTTGCTAAAGTATTAATCACTGGTCCTTTAGAACGTAAACGAACGCGGATTTGATCTTCATCCTCTACGAACATAACCCAAGCTTTAATCCCTTTGACATCTCCAAGTGATCCTACTAAAGCTGAAGTATCACTAGCTGTAACACCAAATTCTTCTAAAATATTGATAGGTAATTTAATAAAAGCTGCTCCATTTTCATCAATAGAGAAGTTTTGATAAATGTATCCTTGTAAATGTAATAGAGAACGGTCTAGCTCATACATGCTATTGAATAGTGCTGTTCGATCAAAATCATACTGAATAAGCTCTCCTACTACATTGAATGTAGTTTCAGTTGTACTTGGATAGATAAAACGACCTGTATCACCAACAATACCTGCAAATAGTAGTCGTGCAGCTGTCGTATCCATTTTCCATCCGGCTGTTTCTTGACCTTCTTTAAATAATTCGTAAATCATTTCACTGCATGAACTTGCGGCTGTATTCACCCATAGCAAATCACCGTAAGCATCATCATTTGGATGATGATCTATTTTGATCAAAAATTTCCCTTTGTTATATCGTTGGTCATCTACTCGTTCTGTATTTGCAGTATCCGTACAAATAACTAATGCATTTTCAAAAACATCATCTGCAATACTTTCAGGGTGTCCTAAATAATCAAATGCTAAGTCATGCTCACCAACTGCATAAATCTTTTTTTCTGGATAAGTTGTTTTTAAAATTGCTTGCAATCCTAATTGTGAACCGTAAGCATCAGGGTCTGGACGCACATGGCGATGCAAGATAATCGTATCGTATGTTGCAATCGTTTCAATAATATCTTTTTTCAAGAAAAACCCTCCAATGATTCGTTTATTCTTACTAACAGTAATGTCTCCGTATTTTCTACTATCTTTTTTTTACCAATATCGTTAAAATAAAGACAGATTTGCTTTTTAGGAGGAACACCATGAGTAATATCTTAAATATTATTTTAGCATTTTTTATAGTTATTACAGTTGTGTTTTACTTATATTTTAAAACCAAACAATTCCGCACAGACTTACCAATTCGTAAAAAATGGTATGCTAACCGTGCAGGTATTGCACTTGGTATCCTTTTGATCCTGTTCGGGATTAACCAGATTATTTTATACCATACTGTTCTTACATATGTAGTTTGCGCCATCATGATTGTATTTGGGGTATTTGCTTGTATCAATTATAATAAACGCGTTCGCCACTATGGTCAGTATATTACAGAAGAAGAAGAATTGAACAAAAAGTGATGCACAATATTGTGCATCACTTTTTTAGTGTTTGCATGTATTGCCTATTAACGTTCTAGTAATTGGAATGTAGCCATTGCTTTCCCCACTAACATATCTTCACTAAATACTTCAAAGTCCATTTTGGCGAACTTACGGCTCATATCTAATATTCGTGGTTTCACTGTAACTAAAGTTTCCATTTGAATCGGTTTGATAAAGTAAATGGACATATTCTCCAAAACACTTTCGCCGCGTTTTACTTTTTTCAATGTGAAGGAACCTGATTCGACTACTAGAGTCGTGAATGCCCCATATGAAATAGCACCAAATTGATTCGTCATTTGAGGTGTTACAGAGAATTTAACAAGGGTTTCTTCTTCTGATAAATTCATTGACATTTCATTTTTCACTAAATCATCAATTGTTTCACCATGTTGTGGTTGTCTTTGGGCCATTTGCAATGCTTTAAGTACATCTTGACGACTAACAACCCCTTGTAATATTCCATGGTCATCTGCAACAGGTAATAGATCAATACCTTCCCAAATCATTCGATGACCTGCTGTTGCAACACTTGTTTTCATCGTTACTGTAATTGGATTTCGAGTCATCAAACGGTCAATTTGATCACTATCGTGTTTTCCAATTAAGTCACGTGAAGTGACAATCCCAACAATTTTCCCGTTTTTATCAACTACTGGATAACCACCATGTGTAGTTTCAGAATTGAGCAAGTTATAATCTTTGACTGTGTCCGTTGATTTTAAATAAGATGTGTTTTTAATTGGAATCACAATATCTTCGATTAATAAGATTTCTTTTTTAATCAATTGGTCATAAATAGCGCGGTTAATCATCGTTGCAACTGTAAACGTATCATAACTTGTCGAAATAATAGGGAGCTCTAATTTGTCCGCTAATTTCTTTGTTTCTTCTGTTGTATCGAAACCGCCTGTAATCAGTACTGCAGCTCCCTCTTTAAGTGCATATTCATGTGTACGTTCACGATTCCCAACGATTAATAGACTACCTGCATCGGTATAGCGCATCATATCTTCAAGTTTCATTGCACCAATAACGAATTTCGTCAATGTTTTATGAAGACCGCCTTTACCGCCTAATACTTGACCTTCAACTATATTAACAATTTCTGCAAAAGTAAGTCGTTCAATATTTTCTTTTTTCTTCTTTTCAATACGAATGGTACCTACCCGTTCAATTGTACTAACTAAACGTCTTGTTTCAGCTTCTTTAATCGCACGATAAGCTGTTCCTTCACTAACAGACATTTCTTTTGCAATCTGACGTACTGAAATTTTGTCGCCTACTGGTAATGATTCGATAAATTGAAGAATCTTTTCATGTTTTGTAGCCAAAAAATCACCTATTTCCCAACATCATTCTGGCTTAAGTGTAACATATTTCATCTATTTTCTTTAGTATTTTGACATTGCAAATAAAAATTCTTTCAACTATTTCAATTAAATGTAAAATTTATCTCCAGGGTTCATCACACGCACAGAAGTTGTTGAGACCATTTCAGCAAATTCTTGCGGGTCTTGTTCAATGGCTGGGAATGTATTGTAATGGATCGGCACAATTTCTTTCGGTTTC
>DATMJF010000244.1:0-2136 GCA_035554455.1 Rummeliibacillus sp. | reverse complement strand
ATTGACTAATCAACTTGTTGTTCAAAAGATTTTAGACGAAAATGACACGATCATAGAAAATGAAGTGAAAAAAGAATCTATCAATGAAAATAGCCCAATAAATGCTACTATGATCTATACAAATAAGGAAAAGTTTGATTCGAAAATATTCTCTGTATCAACGATTAATGATATCCCACCTGAGCTAATTCAGAATGTGTTAATACAAGGAAACGTTTCCATTGTAAAATTCTTGAATGATTTAGGCTTTGAAATCATTGATTATCGATTACAGGATGGAAGCCTTTGGGTAGTTGCCAATGAGGAAGTGAAGCCGTTTATGGAAAAATTAGAAGCTTTTAATGTATCATTCCGCTATATCAGTAAAGGTAGCCAATCAACAAAAGGCCATCCAGCTTGGTATACGAAAATTCTAGATTGAGCGAAGTGAATATGGGGGCTGCTATCCGTGTGGGTAGCAGCTTTATTTTCTTTCATTGATTTGCTTCGTATTTGTCATGATGCCTTAATCCTAGGTTATCCTGCCTGCCTTTTGGAATCAAATCAAGAAACTGATAAGTGATGTTTAGCATATCAATTCCTCTTGCGTAGGTAGAATACGTATGATAAATGTTTCCATCCTCATCTTTATAGAAAACACTTACGCCCTCTCGATCTTGACTCATTGGATCCTGGAATGTGTAGTTGTAAAATGCTTTCTTATTCACCACATCTTCTTTTGGAAAAGTGGCTTGAAAATCATAATTAAAATCTGTTTGCTGTGAAGAATACCAAGGAAACGTCCAGCCCATTCGTTTTTTATATGCTTCTAGTTTTTCTACTGGAGCCCGCGAAATGCACACAAATGAGACATCTCGGTGGTTTAAATGGGGGATCATCCCACTATAGTGATCTGCCCAAAAGGAGCAATGCTTGCAACCTTGATCCCAATTTGGATCGAACATGAAATGGTATACAATGAGCTGGCTTTTTCCGTAAAATAAATCTGCAAGATTCAATTCTCCACTAGGCCCATTAAATGAGTATGACTTACTGACAACTTCCCAGGGTAAATCACGCCTTTTCTGGGTCAGTTCATCTCGCAACCTCGTGAATTCCTTTTCCTTAAGCAGTAATTCTTTTCTCGCTTCAATCCACTGATCTCTCGGAAGAATTTTATGCTTATCCAAATTTAACACCTCATTTTTGATAATATCCCAGTTTATTCTAGCCGATTTTGAGAACTGATATACTATCTCATTTTTAAATTTAATAAATGATTGTTTCGGACCTAAGAATTTCATACTGCATAGTTATCTCAAAAGTTTATTGCTTTGATGCAATATTCATGTAGAAGCAAACGCTAGATAATCAATTTAAGCTGGAATGAATATAATGTAGTAACACTTTTTATGCAATCGTCAATTTAGTCAATCAAAAAAGGAGAGAGAAAATCATGGAAATAGTAGCTTTTATAATTCAAGGAATTCTTCTTCTCGTGTTTGCATTAGCAGGGATTGGCAAAGTTGCAGGCTCCGAAATGCATGTAGAAAATTTTGAATATTGGAGATTACCTCAAAGGTTTAGAGTTATTACAGGAATTGTTGAAATTGCTGGCGCAGCGCTATTGCTCATGGGCTATTGGATGCCAAATTCCGCTATGGCAGGAGCACTTATTCTTGGAATTACGGGGATAGGTGGAATTATTACACATATACGAGTGAAGGATTCCTTTAAAGAAACTTCAACGATTTTAATCCTTACAATCTTATCATCTATTTTATTTTTCATTAATTATTTATAGATTAATAAAAAAGACATCGATTTAATATGAAATCGATGTTTTTTCATTGAGTTTTATAAAATCACAGTTTATGTTAGTGTTTCTATACTTACATTCGGAAAACTAATAAGTAAGAAATACACCACATTATAAAAGAAATGATGTTGTCATCCAAAAGGTATTTTTTGAGGTTTTTTCATCTGTTTTTATCTTTTTTAATATACTTACTAGATTTAAACAGAAAACAATGTTTAAAATCGGTACTAAGTAAATACCAATGTATCTAAACAGTACTAACATTCTCTATTTCTACCCCCAGTCAATATTGTTGTGATATGGTTGATTATCATGAGTTCAGTCAGTTGTATGATCGA
>DATMJF010000243.1:0-2686 GCA_035554455.1 Rummeliibacillus sp. | reverse complement strand
TTTACATAATATAATGGTATATTCCAGCAAGCAAATTATTCAAAGCGTAAATGAAAGAAATCCGCAGGATGCGCCTAGGTGTTCTCAAAGAAATTAAGAATGTACGCAGATTTTTTGATGCCATGGAACGCAATGTTAAGCAGGGCAATCCTGAGCATATACAAAAAGCTTATATGTTCCTAGCGCACATGGTATTAATGATGAATGAGGGTCAATTGACCCCGGATAGCATTGCGATTGATGTTGAGCTGGCTAAAGAATTTAATAATCTGGAAATAGAATGAACTACAATAAAGATTATAATCGTGAATTCTTTGAATGGTTAACTGAAGTCAGCCCATTTTTGCCTCATGATTTATCTGTTCATGATGCGAGACTACTGTATGAGAGAACCGCAATGACCGCTGTATCAGCAATTCATTATTTTTGTTCAAGATGCGGCATAAAACATGCTTGCGTTGTAAAAATAGATGATAAATTAATATGTATTTCTTGCAGATTCCAAGAAGTTGGCAAGCCAGCAGTTTATGAGCCATTGTATAGCAATTGGGAAGATAGTATAGAAAATAACAACCATACCGCGCGAATCATCGATATGGTCTGAAAGAATAAACGGAATTGATTAATAGCAGGAAGCCTTTTGAAAACGGAAGAAAGATGAAATTAAAATTATTAACAGTAAGCATCCTATTATTATCTAATGGTATTAGTGCGCGCCCCGTAAGTTCAGGTGATGTTTTAGGGCGTGATATGGTTATCCCTTTGCCGGGCGTTGGAAGAATTGGGCATTTAGCGTTAGCTACGGGTGACAACATATTCCATCCCACAGATTTAACCATAGAGATGGAACCCAATTTTAATGAATCGATAATGTGGGGAACAGTCAAAGGATTTAAATCTAAATCCAGATACTGGGGAAGCAGAAGCGGCCTAATCACGAATGCAAGTTTTATGTACTTGGCATTACATAACGCAAAGCTGCAAAGTTTCTGGTGTCCCGAGTATACGGCGACCACCTACTGGAATATTGGTGAAGGATGGTTTGATGCGGTACAAAAGCCCCATCCGACTAAATGCGGAAAATTTCGATGTGACACTTTTGTGGGCTATGTCATGGGTGTAGGTGGTGCGCCACAGGTGATGAATAATAAAATCCAGTTGCCTTACAATGCCTTCATGACTTTTCCCGTTGACAATGGAAGCTTAATTGCCGACAAGCCTATCAATGACACTCCTATAGACGATATAGATAAAGAAGTTAAGTTTTTGGCGGCTACTGTTGCAGATTTAAATAAAATGTCTCTGGAAGAGTTCTCGCTATTCGCAGGCTTCGACCCGGCAAACACCCCTCCAAACATCATTGAGAAACAATGGTCGCTGATTGCCGATAATGGCCTAAAAGATGGTTTAAAGTGGATTCTAATTGATCTGCGGTCTATGTCTAAAGTTGAAGACACGCCAGTTAAACTCATAACATCATATGACAAAACTACAAGCGCATTTGTCAAGACAAGACTTACGGCTGGCATTATGAGTTTTTACCAAAACAATTGGGATGAGATACAATCAAATCAAAATCATGAGAGCATCAAACGCTTCTTTGCTAAAGCACTTCTTCAAGAAAAACCTGAGAAGGAAATTAGCGCATATATCGTTCGCGGCTTTGTTGACCTACATAATGAGTCTGAAGTTGACAATAACTTGAGTTTAATTGACAAACATTTATCTAAAGTTGACAAAAAGCCATTAATTGGCCTTCAATTCGAATTGATTAGAAAGTCTCCTGAATTGCAAAAGAAATTTCTACCTGAGTCGATTGCGGTTTTAAGAAAAGCAAATGATGCGGAGCTTGATAGCAAATTCTTTTATTATTTAAATAATGGAGTGGAAATTGTTAAAGATGAAGGAATCCGAAAGATTGTTAGGAATTTTATTCTTGATAAGAATGTGTCGTACGCAGCTAAAACTTTCTCTGGCGATAAAACCATTTCGGAATTCCATGCTAAAGGAGCAAGAAAAGATATGGATGAGCTGATGGCAAAACTTAAGTAGGGATGGTTGAGTCGGTGTCATTTTGTAACCGACTCATTTATTATGGCTTAACAATCTCCAATACTTCAGTTTTCGTGTATTTGACAATATACAATTCACGTCCAGTTTCTTTAGCCATATGCTGAATATAGGATTTTACTTTACCAAGAATGCTGTTATCAAGAAGCACTAGAGGCATTGAACCTGCATCAGTCTGCATAGCAACAATCCCTTCGCCTCTATCATCTTTTGATAAGACAACGTAAAGATGGTCAGCATTTTGCGTGTTTTTTGGTATATGGTAATTAGTCACTTGTTATTATCCTCTTCAAGTTCATCTATCATCGCCTCAATCTTCTTCATAATCTCAAAGTATTTTGGATTACCAAAGAGCAAAAGGAATATTGTTGTAAGGTCTTTGCGGGTCAGCTCATTCATTTATTATTTTTCTTCCACATGAGGGGCATTCGTGTTCGCTATAATTAGCTATCATGGATTGAAGTTTATCTCTTAATTCGAACGTGCTATCAGGCTCAGAATAAAGTTCGCAAGCAATATCTAGGAATTCATGAAGATTAGATAATTCTTCTTTCGTAAAATCATTCATTGAAATCCCTTTGGAACTAATGTCGCAAACAATTCCCGATTATCAAAT
>DATMJF010000242.1:0-16956 GCA_035554455.1 Rummeliibacillus sp. | reverse complement strand
GGGAAAGCGAGCCAGCCGAGGAGGCTCGTCGGTTCACCCGCGGAAAGGGAGCGAATTCTTTTTTGTTACTATAATTTTCTATTTTATTATCCATTTGAATCAATTTTATAATTCAAAGATTTGATAATAAACACTAATGTTAAATTGGCCATTGTTATATGCCATATATATTAGAACAATGTCTATAAGCGGAAGATGGCGACTCCTGCGGGAAAGCGCGGCAGGTGAGACCCCGCAGTGAAGCACGGTACGGGCTTCCGAGGAGGCTCAACGCTCGCCCGCAGAAAGCGCCATCTGGAGCGGCATACTAAGTAAATACTAGAAATGAAATATTATCCGAATTATTGAATTGTTTATTTAAAAAATATCGTATTTTCTAACTAGAAAAGCACTTATGAAATTGACTCATTTATTAAAACACGGACTTTTTAGACCCATTTCCCTAAATCTCCCTTTCGCAATAAAACCTATTTAATTGAATCGCAAACAGACAAGCTATATAATTTAATATAACGCAAATCCAATACTTAGTGAGACGAAATAAATAAGGAGAAACAGAAATATATGAATAAAAACAATAAATTTGCGCTCATTTTATTAATGTTCGATATATTTATAGCAATGAGTGCCATTGGGTTGATTGTGCCTATTATGCCCAGTTATTTAAAAGAATTTGGTGCTAAGGGAGCAGTGCTTGGCTATTTAATTGCCATAATTGCCTTTGCACAATTCATTTTTTCTCCAATCGCAGGAAGCTTATCGGACCGATTAGGTCGAAAGAAACTAATTGTTTTTGGATTGATTTTAAACGGAATCAGTCAAATATTATTTGGTGTATCCAACCATTTATGGGAACTGTTTGTTTTACGTTTTTTATCAGGTATGGGCGCTGCCTTTATCACTCCACCCATTATGGCGTATACGGCAGATATTACAACACTTGAAGAACGAGGAAAAGCAATGGGTTTAATTGGTGCAGCCATTTCCTTTGGTTTTATGATTGGACCTGGCATTGGTGGAGCCCTTTCAAATGTTAGTATTCACTTTCCGTTCATTGTAGCTGGTAGTGCTGCAATCTGCGCGGGTATATTTTCATTAATATTTTTACCAAATGTGAAAGCTACCGTTGTTGACAAGCCAACTGGCAATAATATCATCAAAGAAATGATTCGTTCAATTAAGACACCTTATTTTGTGCTTTTGATCGTTGTTCTTGTATTCTCATTTGGAATAGCAAATTTTCAAGCGACTTTATCTATGTTTGTAACATATAAATTCGATTACACTCCGAATGATATCGCCATCATCATGACTGTCGGTGGCTTTGTAGGCGTTATCGTTCAAGGTGTGTTACTTAACCGTTTGTTCAAGCGTTTTGGTGAAATGAACATTATCTTAGTAAGTCTTATTGTTGCAGCTATCTCAATGCTTGGCATGATTTTCGTTAGCAGTTACTTTACAATCCTATTCGTAACAACCATATTCCAAACAACAACTACCTTGATAAGACCAGCAGTGAATACACTCATTTCAAAAGTCGCGGGGAATGAGCAAGGATATGCTGCAGGCATGAATAATGCTTATATGAGCCTAGGTAATATGATTGGTCCAGCATTAGCGGGGGTACTATTGGATTGGCATTTGAATCTTCCATTTGTACTTGGTACCGTCATCTTAATTGGATGTTACCTTATTACATTCATTTGGAACAAAAAATCTTTTGCTGCTCATTAATCTAGATAAAAAATTCGACACGCTCAAAACGAGACGTGTCGAATTTTTATTTCTTTTTATTTTCTAATAATGCTTCAACATCTAATTGCTGTCTTCCATCTGTTTTCTTCACTTTTGTTAAATTTCCCCGCATAAACAATCCTCGAATGGTCTGCCAACCAAAACGTCTTAATGTAATGTCGATAAAGAATAATATCATCGCTATTAATAGTAACCAAGTTGTAATGTTTTGCTGCTCAAAACTACTTTTTGGGAGCTTACGAAATGCCTCACTTGGATCTTTTATTACTTTTCCTCCAGTAGTGTCAGCAATTTGTTTAAGTAGTTCTGAATTTGGCTGTTGCAATTGATACTCTTTACTGTAAGGTATGGTTACACCTGCTTTATACATTCCATCATCTTCATTTGTGATGCTGAAGTAGACAAGTCCAGGTTTATGGTCGATATATACTTTTGTTTTTCCAGGGGCCACTGCTTCTTCTGTTATTTCTACTTTCCCCCCTTCATCATCTACTACTGCTATATCCATAAAAGCCGAATGTTTTGTGGCATCTGTTACTAAATAGGAGCCATCCGATTGCTGTGAAATTGTATAAGGGATCTCATCATAAGAAGGAAGAATTTCTGAAACTGCAGTATTCCAGAACCTTGACCATTCATCCCAGCGTGCCCAATCGCCTGCCCACTTCCCCGATGTGTCAGATGTATAAGCAATTGATTTACCAAGTCCGTAATTCCATTCTGCAATCACAGGATCTTTCTGTTTGCTTTTAGCAATGACTTTTGAAGTTTGTTTTGCAGTAGTTGCAATGTAGGCATTCATTTGCGGTACACCCTCTGTAAACAATGTATTCCATGGTGCACCAGAAGTAATCATAGGATAAAAAGGATTATCTTCTATATAGGTTCGTGTCATCATGGATGTTTCACGTGATAAAATCGATGGTACCGTTTCTTCATCTCGAACATCATAAAAACGTCCTGTTCCAAAACGTGCGAGTTCTTCTAAAAGCCTGCGATCTGCATCATCACCAATCGCAACTGTTGATAATGTAATATTTGATTGTTTTCCACCTTCTATTAATTGCTCATATGAACTATTTGTCGAAGATTGGCCGTCTGTTAATAAAATAATATGTTTACGTTGTAGTTTTAATGGTTCTAATTGCTGATATGCCAATTGAAGTGATTGGAAAATTTCTGTTCCACCTTCTGGGCTAACAGATAAAATATCAGATATCGCTTGTTTTTTATTTTTCAATGGGGCTGTATCAATAATACTCCATGGCTGATCATCAAAAGCGATAAAACCAAATGTATCATTTTTTCGTAGTAATTCTACAGAACGTGCTGCTGCTTCTTTTGCTAGTTCAATTTTATTTCCAGTCATACTTCCAGATCGGTCCATGACGATGACTAATCCCAAAGATGGAAGCTGTTCCTTCCCTTTAACCTCCATTTCAACGGGTAATAGCTTTTCAATTGGTGTTTTATAATAACCACCTAAGCCGTAACTACTATCACCACCAGCCATCATAAAACCCATACCAAAGTTTTTGACAGCCTGTTCAATCATCTCCATTTTCGCTTCTCCAACCTCATGACCAGGAACATTATCAAAAATGATGGCATCATATTGCAAATACGATGTTTGTGTAGAAGGTAATTCGGAAGCTGAAATTGTTTTTACTGCAAGCTCTTTTTGCCCAATTAATTTAGACAAAGAAGTAGATTGATCATCTCCGTGAACAAGTAAAACACGTGGTTGCCCTTCAACATTTGTAACACTCATCCATCTATTATTTTCAAGGAATGGATCATTTGCTACTTTGAGTGTAGCTTCGTATTTTAATAAACCTTGTTTTTTCGCTATATGTTTAAAAGTAACTGTATTTTTTCCAGCATCTAAGGCAACCTTTTTCTTTGCAATTGTTTCATCATTTAAAGCGATTAAGAGTTCTCCTTCTGTTGCTTCTGTAGTCTCTACTTGAATTTGTAATGTTTGTTCTTCACCTGCATGTGCAACATTTGGTGTTTGAAAATTCGTAATAGCCGCATCTGTCATCTGATCATTTTTCAACAGAACTGTATCAATTTGAATACCATTATGTTTGAAATAGTTTAATTGGTTCTCTACACTCCCTGCAGTCTCTAAACCATCAGAAAGTAAAATTACTCTTGTCGCTTTATTTGTTTCCAACATATTTGTAACTAGTTGCAATGCACTTGCGATATTTGTTTCACTAGTATCACTCATTTCTTGCCACTTAGGAACTTGCACGGTTTCTTTCGTCAAACCGGTATCTGTTTGAACGCCCTTTGCAAAACTATATATCCCCGTATACTGTGAATTCTTTCTTTGCTGTAAACTTTTTTCAATCCAAGACGCAGCTTCCGTATCTGTTCCTCTCAATGAAGCAGACCGGTCCACTAAAAAGACAACCTGCTCCTCTTGAATAGGAATTGTAATATAGGGTTTTGCAACAGCGAATAGCAAACAAAAGATTGCTAAAAATCGTAAGAAGAAAATTACCCACTGTTCACGCTTTTGTAATGTTTTTTTCTTTATAAGCCAGCTGATATAAATGACAATAGGAATAGCTAGCAGTAACCAAAGAGGTTGATCAATTCGTAAATCCATGTCTACGTTGCACCTCCCATTCTGCTACTAGTAAACCAATCATAATCATGATAAGAATTGTAATGAATGTTCTATCGACTTTATTTGTGGTAGCTTGTGTTGTTAGCTCTCCGAATTGATAAGAGGATCCTTCAGATAACGTTTTTTCTTGCTGCTCAAGTGCAACCACAAAAAATAAAGGCTCGCCATCTGATTTTATATAATATACCCCTGGTTTTGTTGGGGCTACAAAGCTTGCTCCATCTGTTAGACTATAGATATATTCATTGTTTGCAGAGTAAACATCGTAACCTTTATTACTTTCTGGTAATGCAACAATCCTTTTTTCTTCTGGTTTAAATGTACCAAGCTGACTTTCCACTGCAGTTAGTTTCTCTTTTGCATTCCATAAAAACAGAGGAAATGAAGGGTGTAATGCCCAATCCGTCATTTGCATATCTGTAAGTACAACAAGATGTCCATTTTTCGTTTGTTGTATGAATGGCTTATCATCAACAGTTGCTAATGTCTTTGCATCTTTTACTTCAGGGTATAACTTTTCTACATAGATATCGTCTATTGGTGCATATGAAAAGAGCGTATTTTCTATTACCTTCACAGCCCCTTCAACTTGAAAAGCCTTCTTGTCATCTCTCCCAATGAGTAATATAGGATTTTGTGATTGTTTTAATAGACTTGTTTGGTTTGTCACAAGTAAGTTATGTCCTTCAATCATCTTCAATTGTTCTGTGGGGATGGTGCTTGTTGATGGATCGATTGATTGAAATGCTTTAACAACTAATTGATGTAAAGACTGATCCACATAAAGTTGTGTATTATTGGTTGTAAGTACTGCACTCATCGATTGGTCAGCAGCATAATCGTCATTTACAATTAATTTTGCGGTTACTGCAGCCGTTATTTTTAAATCATCTAGTTCTATTTTTGTTACTTGATGCGAATTTAGACGGACAGTTTTATTGGAAATCTCTTTATCATTAGCATCATAGATTTTTAATGTAGCTTGTTGGTCCTTATTTGTTTGATTGTCGATTTGTGCGATTGCTTGCATGCTATTACCTGTTTGTATTACTCCAAATCGTTGCAGTGAAATATTTTGGAACTTGTTATCTGCTCCTTGGACAATCCATTTCACACTTTTGGTCCGTGTAGGTAATTGTTTGCGGTCCAAAGAATCCGTAAAAATATATGCTGCAGTCGATTTCTTACCAATAATACTTTGTAGAAAGTCCATCGTATTTGGCCAATCTTCATGGCTATATGTAACTTGTAATTTCATTATGGCTTTCTGAATTGCAGCTGTATTTTGTTCATTACGTAATATGATTTTAGGTTCTGCGCCTACGGTAATAATGGTTACCGATTTACCATCAAGTTTTTTAGATAACGCAAGCATCTCCAGTCTATGCTTTTCAAAAACAGTTTGTTTTCCCTCTTTTGCTAGCATTGAAGCTGATGTATCCACTACCCAAATAATTTGTTCGCCTGCAATGGTTTTCGATTTTATATATGGTTGGAGGAGTGCAAACACCATTAAAAGCAATGTCAACATTTGCAAATAGAACAATGCATTTCGTTGTAGATGTTGTAAATAGGGAGATACCTTCGTTTCCTTCATAACCTCTCGCCAAAAAAGAGTTGAAGAAACATCTTGTATTACATATTTTTTACGAAAGAAATAATAGATTAAGACAAGTAGCGGGATGATAGCTGTCCATATATATGCTAAATTCGAAATGCCCATTTAGATCACCTCACTGTATCCAAAATGCCTTCGTAAGTTGTTGAAATAAAATACGCTGTATTCCGTCAGACGTTTTCACTGGCAAAAAGGCAATCCCATATTGATGGCAAAGTGCCTCCAATTGCTGTTGATGTGCCTCACGCATTTGCTTGTAATAAGTAATAACATTTTGTGACATCGAAACATTCAATGGCTCTTTTGTTTCCACATCTACTAATTGCACATCTCCTGTATAATTTGGTGCAATTTCTTGAACTGTTTGTAATTGTAATAAGCGTACATCCCCGGCTACTTTTGGCGTTTGTTTCAAAAATGCTTGCCATTCTTCTATAGGCTCTAAACCATCAGAGATAATAATTAATATGGTGGAATCCTTCGATACTATTTTCATCGCATTATTAGCAAATGATTTATCAACTATAGGGTTTTCAAGCTTTGCCACTGTTTGCTCAAAGGCATTTTGAAAGCTCGCCCCTTTTCTTCTAAAAGGTGGAACAGGGGTATCTGTAACATAGCTAAAGGATAAGTGGTCATCTTTATTCAGTACCATACTGCCTAGTGCTGCAGTTAATTGTTTTGCTATTTCCCACTTATCATCTTGTGCCATCGATTTTGTTGTATCTAATAAAATGTGAACTCGCATTTCCTGTTCGTCTAAAAATCGTTTGATAAAATATTTTTCGGTTCTTGCATAGATATTCCAATCCAATTGGCGGACATCATCTCCAGGATGATATTCTCTAAAATCAGAAAAATCGAGTGATGAACCAAACCGATGTGAGCGGTGGGATCCTTTATGTTGTCCACGTATTCTCGATCTACTTTGTAAACTGTAACGGCAAATTTTGTTACCCCATTCAACTGGTAATACGTTTTTCTTTATATTCATACATTTTGTCCTTGTTGTACTACTTCGATAAATTGATCAATCACTTCGTCAATTCGAAGTCCTGTGGCGACGCCCTCATAATTTAGTAATAAGCGATGACGTAGAGCAGGCTTTGCGACTGTTTTTATGTCAGCAATCGAAACATGGAATCGGCCATTCATAAGAGCTCTCGATTTTGCTAACTTTACAATACTTTGCAATCCACGTGGACCACTACCATACTCGACATATTGACGAATCATTTCTGGTGCAGATGGTTGATCAGGATGTGTTGCAACAACTAAATCAACCGCATACTCCAGCATATCATCAGCTATAATAACTTCCTTTACCATTTGTTGTATATCTATTAATTCGTTTGCTGATAATCTTTTTTCTAGCTTAATATTTTTTGCACCAGTCGTTCTTTTCATAATTTCCATTAATTCATTTTTCGTAGGGCTTGGAACTTGAATTTTGCATAGGAAACGGTCCATTTGAGCTTCTGGTAGTGGATAGGTTCCTTCCATTTCAATTGGGTTTTGTGTAGCCAAAACAAAAAAGGGCTTTGCCATTTGTTTTGTATCTCCAAGTACCGTCACCGTTTTTTCACCCATTGCTTCAAGCAATGCACTTTGTGTTTTAGGTGTTGCACGGTTAATCTCGTCCGCTAATACCATTTGGCTAAAAATTGGTCCTTCTTGGAATTTAAAATGCGATGTTCCATCAGGCATTCTTTCAATAACACTCGTACCAGTAATATCGGTTGGCATCAAATCTGGTGTAAATTGAATTCGCGTAAAAGATAAATCCAATACCTCTGAAATTGAGCGAATAAGCATTGTTTTTCCAAGACCAGGGAGACCTTCTAAAAGCGCGTGCCCATCCGCTAATATTGCATATAAAGTAAAATCGATTGTATCCTCTTGCCCGACTATATAACGTCCAATTTCTTGTCGTATTAGTTTTAACTGGTCACTTGTTTGTTCATATTGCTCAGCAGTGTATACCATTGTATTCCCCCTACTATTCCTCAACTGATGAGAAGTATTTTTGTACAATTTGATTTAATTCTCCTGGGAGTTGTAATCGCTCGGTCGTTTGCATATAAGACTTCTTATAATTTGTTGTTACTTCTTTATAAGAGCGAACAGATCCCTTTGTAATCTTTCCATTATTACTTTCTTGAATAGATATTGGGCTACCGTCTTTCAGCTTGCCCCCATCAGCTGTTGTTCTCCCCTTTTCTCCGATTCGTTTTGGTACGGCTACTAAACTACGATTTCCTGTACCTGTTCCTGCAGCGCTTCCGTAACCCGAACCGCTTCCAGAACCATTGCCTGATCCATTGCCTGACCCATTCCCTGGGTTATTACTAGGACCACTACCTGAGCCACTACTACTTTTGTTGCCATTACCACTTGCCTGCCCTTGGTTATTAGCAGAGCCTTGATTATTTCCTTGTGAAGAAGAAGAATTGTTTTGAGCAGTGTTTTGGGTATTGTTAGAAGAATTATTTGAATTTGATTGTGTTGGTGAACTGCTATTCTGTACCATAGATTGATTGGATTGAGCAGACTGATTAAGGGCAATCTGTAAATTTGGACTGATTGGTGTTCCAGAATTACTCAATGCCTTTTGCGTCTGTAAAGCATTTTTTGAAAGAGAGGCAGTTGCCTGTTGTAAGTCTATTAATTGTTGTTGCTCTTCTTTCGATAAACCTTTTCCATTCGCAGCTTTTTTATCTTCTAGCTTTTGTTTTTGAAGTTCTAATTCTTTTTGCTTTTTTATGACTGACTGCAGCGCTTCCTCAGTTGTATTAGTTTTTTTTAAGTCTTTTTGAAGTTCTTCCATCGCTTTCTTCATTTCTTTCGTTTTTGCTGTTTTCTTCATATCCTTAACTGCCTTTTTAACTTCTGCTGTCATCAGTTTTTCTTCTTTTACATTATTTGCTGTTTGCTGTGCAGTAGAGGGGAATAAAGATAATAAAGCAATCCCTAAAATCATTGCTACACTACTAATGAGTGTTTTCGTATGCCATAAATTTTTTTTACGTTTCTGGTAGTTTGCGAATGCGTAGGAAGCCATTTTCTCCGTTTGTATTACTAATTGTTGTGCCAAGGGAGATTCCAAATCTTCTATCGAATAGACAGTTCGCAATAGATTATCAGGAAAATAACGATCTAAAATGTTTAAAGATTGTTTTTTAGATGGGCGTTTCCACCATAAATAGAAAGCTGCTATAAAAAGTGTTATAGCAGCTATTCCCATTGCAATTTCTTTATAAAAAGGAAGGACAAAAAAACGAGAGACAAGCATTATGACAAATGCTAACAATAATGCGTATGCGATCATACGCTGACTGTTTTTGAAAAAATATTCAAACAGCATACTACTGCGAGCTTTTTGAACGACTTTTGTCATTTGATTACGATTGCTCATTTGTCACACCCCTCATTTTTTCTTTTTCATATTTACACGTAGCTTTTTCACTGAAATAATTAAACAAATTACTGTGATCGCTAGATAAAAGATCAGATATCCTGCCCAAACTGGGAAATGTATTTTTGTCAATTCAAAAAGTGAATCTGACATTTCTGGTGTAATTAATGTCAACATTAAAGCAACTGGATTAATGGTTGCCCAAAAATGTGAAATAGGTGCTGGGCTACTCATTGGTCCAGGAGAGTTCCCCATCGTACTAATTCCAATCAGAAAGAAAAATGCCGTTATCCCCGTCAAAAATAACATAGCGCCATATGTGGTAATCATCGAAATAATCGTTTTACGAATTAATGTTGAAAACATGACACCGATACTGGCAATTGCTAACATCGTTACAATCAAAAATGCAAAAATTATAAGTAATTGTCCAGGAGAAATACCACCAAATAGAAAAACTAAACTATAAAGTGGTAATCCTGCAATAAGTAGTAATAGTAAAAAGACAATCGATGAACTCATTTTGCCAAAAATAATTTGAAAAGAGCTTTGAGAAGATGTCAATAAAATATTCAACGTTTGTTTTTCACGCTCTGTACTTATTGCCCCAGCTGTTAATCCTGGTGTGATAAATAAGATCAATGCCATTTGTACATATGTCAGCAAACCGAATAGAATTACACTTTCTTGAGGATTAATAAAACCACTCCCAGTAAAATTCGTTGACATAAAGATAAAACCAAACACGAAGACACTTAGGACAAGTAAATAAAACAGAATTCCCGCAAAGCTTTTGAAGGAACGGAAACGCAGCTTCAATTCCTTTATTAGTACTGGATTGTTAAATGCTGATCTCATGCTTTTTCTACCTCCTCCGTAATCGCCATGAAGACATCTTCTAAATCCTTTTCATCCTCTGCAAATGATAAAATCGGCACTTCTTGTTGTACGGTTTGCTTCAATAATTTCATCTGATCCTCATCAGAACCATTAAAGCGGAAGTTCAATTTATTTTCTGTTACTTCGATCGATGATACAAAAGGATTTTCCTCAAAGAATTGTTTGGCTAAGTTCAGATCATATCCAGCTTGATATTTCACCGTAATAAATCGTTCTCCCATAAGCTGCGCTTGTATCTCAGCTACAGAACCATTAGCAATGAGTTTTCCTTGTTCGATAACTCCTATTTCATCACACATTTCCGCAAGCTCTGGAAGAATATGTGAGGAAATTAATATGGTTTTTCCCATTCCCTTTAGCTGTTTCAAAATATCTCGCATTTCTACTCGTGCTCTTGGATCAAGACCAGATGCAGGTTCATCCAATATTAAAACCTTTGGATCATGAATCAATGTTCTAGCTAGACATAAACGTTGTTTCATCCCTCTAGATAACACATCAACATAGTCATATCTTTTATGTGATAGATTCACAAGTTCTAACAATTGAGGGATAAGCTTAGCTCTTTGCTCTGTAGGAATTCCATAACTCGAGCCAAAAAAGTCTAAGTACTCCTCTGCTTTCAATTGATCATAAACACCGAAAAAGTCAGGCATATAACCGATTAGTTTGCGGATTTCTTCAGGATTTTGTGTAACACTGATACCGTCAATAAATGCTTCGCCTGCTGTTGGTTGCAATAATGTTGAAAGTATGGAGAACGTTGTAGACTTACCTGCACCATTCGCACCAACAAAGCCAAAAACAGTTCCCTCATTAATTGTCAGATCAAGCCCTTGTAAAGCGTGAAAGGAGCCGTATTTCTTCGTTAATCCTTTAATCTCTATCATGACGTCACCTCCCCTTTTAGTTGTAATGTAGGAATTGTCGTTCTTTGATCATCAGACATTTTACGCTCTAATTTAAATTTCACTTCTCCATCATCCGATATATAATCTTCAATATTCTTTGTTAACGTAAAACGTCCATCATTAATTGGCTCATAAGTTGATGTCTTTTCATTATAAATTTGAAGTAGTACATTTTTTGTATCCGTATTAGCCATTTGTAATTCTTTCCATGTAAACTTCTTGTTTTGAAGCATCTCGGGAATGGTCCATATAAATTCATATGTTCCTTGATCAATAAACCATATCGAACTATTTTCTGATGATCGATCAGCATACCCTGCATTTGAAATGGAATTTATGACGAAGCTCATTGAATTCGCAGGTAAAACAAATTCTCCAGATAAATTTGTTTTTGGACTAAAGCTTTGAATGACTAAATTGATAGCTGACATATCTGCTTTACCGCTTTTCAAAGAAATTGGTGTAATAGAATTATCTATCCAACCAACGAGAGCAGGTTCTTCTGTTTTCTCAACTAATTCATAAGCAGATTCTTTTAACCTTTGCTTGCGATTATTCATAATATCATCTTTCGCTTTTACTGTATTTGAATAATTCGATAAGATTGGCATTGCTGGTAATAACAATGCACCATTAATTGTTTGCGTGACTTTAAGAGTTTGTTTTGGTTTCATAGTGCCTAATTTTAACCACTGGCTACCATACCAAATCGATACGTCCTTTACTGTGTAAGGTAAATTATTTGTCACACTTCCTTTTATCACATGGTCCTCTACTTCTAAATCAATATGAAAGCTCCCCACATTTGGTATTTGTGTCTGACCAGCTATTGTTGATACAGACCAATATCGATTGTTGCGTAACGTTACTTCTTTGTTATTTTGGAATTGCTCTATAACACCTTGTTTGTGGATTGAACCCACATCAAAATTACGTAGCAAGGTTGCCGTACTATTTGGTGATACCGTAAACGTAAAATCACCACTACGATTTGTTAACAACGAATTCATATAATACCCTGTCAAACTATCATCTTGATTGATTTTAAAAATAGCAGATTGTTGAATTTGAGGTTTTGCTAAACGATCCTTCGCACCATAAGCAAATATTAAAATCGATACGAAAAGCGAAAGTGCTGGAATAATCCACCAAGCAAACTCTCTTTTGTCTTTCTTTTTTAGAACAAAATACAAAAGTGGCCCTACGATGAAAATATAAATAATAATAACGATAACTAAAAGCATAGTTGATACTTGAAAAGTAGGGAATAATTCATTCCATTGCTTATCGCCCTCAATAAAACTCATGCTATCGCCTGAGCTGTTATTAACTGCATTATTAGGAATAACTTTTTGTAGTAACTGATTGTAATCTTTTTCAGCGGAAAGTGGCTCATCACCTAAAGAAAAAGCTGTTTGTATAATTTGTCCATTTCCGAGATCTCGTTTTGCAGCTAAAATGTTACGATTAACTTCTAATATTGTTTTTGCTTGATCCACTTTCTTTGCTTGATAAGCTGTAAACACTTTAGAAAACTTCGTCTGTTTTAAAGTTTTTTGAATATCTTTTGGTGAAATAGTTGTAGTTTCATTGCTTAATAATAAAGGTAAATAATTTTGAAATATTCCGATTTCCCCATCCAGATTATCAGAGGCTCCAATGACGATCGTTCCACCTAATTTAACCCATTCTAAAAGGGATTGCTGTTCTTCTTCCTTCAATGATGCAATTGAATATTCATCAACGACCACAACATTAGCCATTGACCAACCATTAGCAGTTGTCGGAATCAGATCTTGCTTTAATTGACCAAGATGTATAATTTCTGTAGGATTCGAACTATTCGATGAAATTTTTGTAAGTGCTGACAAGCGATCAACACTATTTGTAAAAGTTAAAACAAATATTCCATCTCTTTCATACATTTGTGGCTTGATCTCATCATCGCCTGTAAAACTAATTTCATTTCCTTTTTTCCAGCTACCTTTATAAATATGAATGGTCTTATTTGAACCATTATTACCTGTATATTGATTTGTGAAATAATCGAGCATTAATTTGATCGTTTTTGTCTCATTAGCACCTATTTCTAAAGGAACGACTATTCCCATACCTCCAGAATAATTTTGTTGTTGGTCAATGACGATATCTCCGGAAAATGCATCACCACTGTTTGTAACTGTCAGCAATACAGGTAATCCCATCTTATCTTTATACTTATTATCCAAGCCAGCACTTACTTTTACATCCAATTTTGTTTTAGCTTCAGCGTCTAACGTGAAGGCTGGTAATATGCTTATAAATAAGATCATACACGAAAAGATTATTGATAGCCTTTTCTTCAAAAAAATAACCTCCTTTTTCTCTCTTTGATACTATTACGATTTTACGATAAATAAGGTTCCTTATTTGTAAAAAATGATAAAATATTACATAAAATGATACAAAAAAAGAGCCAAAGGCATTCAATTAAGCCTTTAACTCTATTCTCTTATTCTGAATTAAACCCCAAAATGACGTAAAAAATGTTCAACAAAGCGAATATTCACATCAATTAAATCTTCATCCGGTTGAATAGAAGCATGATGCAAACCAAATTCCGTATTAGCACCACCCCAGAACATAGCACCTGGGATTTCTTTTAAGAAGAAACCAAAGTCTTCCCCAGTCATTGCTGGTGGACATTCATATGGCACTACCTCTGGGATTTCTTCAGCACTTGTTAATAATGCCTTCGCACATTGCTCTTGGTTATAAACTTGATAGTATGATGAACCATAGTCTATTTCGACTTTACATTCATAAGCAATTTCAGTTGCATTACACAATGCTTCAATGCGTTTTTTGATTAGTGACATCGATTCTGCTGACATCGTACGAATAGTACCTTCTAATCGTGCATCCTCTGCAATAACGTTTTGTACATAGCCTGAAGTCATCTTGCCAATCGTAATGACCCCACTATCAAGAGGATTCAAATTACGACTAATTATCGTCTGTAATTGAAGCATTAGGTTCGCAGCTGCTACTGTCATATCCTTTGTATTATGTGGATAAGCAGCGTGTCCGCCTACACCATGAAGGTCGATAAATAACTCAGATGTATTAGCAAATAACATCCCTGGTCTAGTTGCTACTGTTCCTACCGGATATTCCGGAGCAATATGCATCGCAAAAATATAGTTAGGCAGCAAATCAGGGCGATCATTCTGCATCCATTCAAGCATCGGCTTAGCACCACCAGGACCTTCTTCAGCCGGTTGGAAGTAGATGATGATTGTATTTTTAGGCTGTTGTTTTGAGAAGGCTTCCACTAAACCAAGTGCTATCGTCATATGGAAATCATGACCACATGCATGCATAAATCCAGGATGTTCAGATGCATAAGATAATCCTGTATTTTCAGTGATTGGCAATGCATCAATATCTGTGCGCCATCCAATTTTCAATTGTGGATTCGTTCCTGTAATGGTTACGATAATGCCTGTTTTCCATGTATCAATTTTGAAATAGGGTTTCCATAATTCTTCAATCACATTGAGTAAATACTTTTGTGTCTTTTCCTCATGAAAGCCAATCTCAGGAATTCGATGTAAATCCCTTCTGATTTCCAATAATGACTTCATCGTTCAACACCTCTTATAATTGACGAAGGTCTTGCATAATTTCTGTTTTAGATTTTGTTTTTTCATCGATTTCTTTAATCACTCTTGCTGGTGCTCCGACTACTACAGTATATGGAGGTACGTCTTTTGTAACGATGGCACCTGCTGCTACAACAGCACCTTCTCCAACTCGGCAGCCTTCTAAAACAACTGCATTTGCTCCAATCATAACATTATCTTCAATTACTACTGGATCAGCACTTGGTGGTTCAATAACGCCCGCAAGAACTGCACCTGCACCAATATGGCAGTCTTTACCTACAGTAGCACGACCACCTAAAACAGCGTTCATATCAATCATTGAACGATCTCCGATTTCAGCGCCAATATTAATAACACTTCCCATCATAATAACAACATTATTACCAATTGTTACTTGATCACGAATAATCGCACCTGGTTCAATACGTGAATTAATTCCTTTTAAATCTAAAGTTGGTACCGCTGAATTACGGCGATCGTTTTCAATTACATAATCTTCAATAACATCTTTATGAGCTTCTAACGTTTTTTGCACTTCTGCCCATTCACCAAATACAACAACAGAATTGCCTTCTCCAAAAACCTTGCTGCCTTCTCCAAATGCTAATGAAGAAACATTATTACCCTTAATGTAAACTTTTACAGGTGTGGCTTTCTTAGCATTTGCTAAATATGAAATAATTTCTTGTGCGTTTAATTTTTGCATTCGACAATTCCTCCTATAAATATAGAAATATGCACCTATTGTACACGAAAAATGAGAATATTTCATTTATTTTTTGAATAATCATACAAACATCCTGCATGTTTTTTCACAAGTTCCACAAAAGCAGCTACTTGTCTTAACTCAAATGACGATTCATAGCCGATTAACCATGTATCACGTGTTAGTTCAAATTCTTCCTCATTATTAGTTAATGGAATCGTATTAACGTCTTCTTGTCCACTTAATGTAATCGAAGGCAATATTGCATAGCCTATTCCATTCAGCGCCATTTGTTTACAAGTCTCAATTTGGTCAACTGTAATTTGATGCCGTGGATTAGAAGAAAAATGGCGTTGCCACCATTGTTGAATTTCCTGATAATAATTTGAATCACTTTTAAATTGAATAAACGGTCTTTCAGTATTAAAAACATCGTCAACAGACGTAATTTCCTTATCGACTAGGTACAATGTATCTCTAAAAAGATGCTGTTTTGCACCTTTCCAATCTGTATGTCCACGCACTATTCCTACATGTGCTTCACCATCATAAAGTGATTTTACAATTTCCGAACTCCAGCCTGTAATCAGCGAAATTTTCGCATCTGGATATTGTGTCACAAAATCCTTCAATACTTTGGGTAACCATGTATGTCCAACAATGGATGCACATGCAATTTTAAGAGTACCATGCACTTTTGAATTCAACGATTGAATGGATTCGTATATTTCTTCCTTTTTTGTAATCATCTCAATCGCAAATTGGATGACAAGTTCTCCGGCTGGTGTAGCTGTTAGTCCTTTTTGTGAGCGTATAAAAAGTTGCGCACCCCAATCCTTTTCTATGGATTGTAAGCGTTGAGACAATGCAGGCTGAGACAAAAATAACCGTTCTGCTGCTTTACGCATATTTCCTTCTTCAGAAAGCACTTTGATGATTTGAGCTTCTGTTGTAGTCATGCAAAGAACCTCCTCTTATTCTAAAAAACCATATTCTTATCTTCATACAGATGATAGCATTTTTCAATACTTTCATTCTAGTAAGTCTATCCAGCTTTACGTTCACTTATCCTAATTGTTCAAACAATACAAATTGGATAACCATTTCTACTATGAATATCTAGTCTGTTAAATACTTAAATTTAATATTTTTTTAAATGAGTCAATTTCATAAAACCATTTTCGGTTTTTAAATACGAACATTCATTTCAACACATTAACTTTTCCATATTCAGATTTGGATGTTCCGCTACAGACGGCGCTTTCCACGGGCTTGGCTTCAATCTCCTCGGGCCAACACGATGTTGGTCACGAAGCCGTTGCCACAGGACGTGGCGTTCTTAGGCTTTGTTCCTTAAAATCGT
>DATMJF010000241.1:0-3537 GCA_035554455.1 Rummeliibacillus sp. | reverse complement strand
TAACTGCCCGTAAAAGCCCGATTGGTTCGGTCCAACAGGATGTTGGACACTCAGTTGTTGCCACAGGACGTGGCGAAATTAAACTGAGTTCTTTTTTTGTGGGGGATGAAGAACCCCCCACTGATGGAAGTTTCACTTTATCCGATTAATTCGTATAAATACTCACGGATTTCCTGTGCTTCTTCAGGAGGACGATTGTAGACTTTTTCCAAATAGCCAGGTTCATCTAAATCATCTGATCCTAAAATGGCAAATCGATTGTGTTGCATGTCTAATACAAGGATTTTGCCATAGAAACGAACACTTTGTAAAATTGCTAAATCATAACGTTGGTTTTCACCCATAAAACTGACGAATCTCGTCTTGTTTTCTTCTATATCATCATATAAGAAAAATCTTTCCATTTTTCCGTAGCCCCTTCCGTTACTAAAATTATGGTACTATAGAAGAGAATAAGGTATCAACCTTTACCATTTGAATGGAGGAAATACAATGTATTTTGTTGACCGAAAAAAAATTACAAATAACCTTGAATATATGGATTCTCTTATCAATAGGTTTGAACAAACAGATAATTGGCTAATTGATGATGTACATAAATTAGCCGTTGAACGCATAGCAAATATTCTTATCGAAGCGATTATTGATGTAGGTAACTCTATGATTGATGGTTTTATTATGCGCGATCCTGGAAGTTACGAAGACATCATTGATATATTAGTGGATGAAAAAGTCATTACAACAGATATGGATCAACCATTGAAAACATTAATCGGACTTCGCCGCGGTCTTGTTCGTGATATTTTAGAGGTGAATGATGATGAAGTCGTTCAAGTTTTATCTGGAAATTTAGATGCAATTAAAGAATTTTCTCCACGCGTAAATGATTATTTAATCAATGAGTTAGGACCCGTTTCTGCATTTATCCCAGAGGAACAATGATGAAAAAGTATAAAGCCTATTGTTTTGATCTCGATGGTACAGTATATAGAGGACTAGATCCTATTGTAGAAGCAAAAGAATTTATTCATTACTTGCAACAGCAGGGAATAGAACCTTTTTTTGCGACGAATAACGCAAAAATGACAGGCGCTCAAGTTCAAAAAAAACTGTATAAAATGGGGATTGAAGCAAAAACTAATCATATCATGACTTCTGCAATGGCAACTGCAAAATATATTGCCAACCATTTTCCAAATAAATCAGTAAAAGTTTTAGGTGGAGATGGACTTCGACAAGGACTTGTTGATGAGGGCATAAAGATTGTAAATAAAAATCCAGATGTATTGGTCCAGGGAATGAATCCTGAACTAACATATCAAATGCTGGCTGATGCATGTTACGATGTTCAAAATGGTGCGGTATTTGTGGCAACAAATGGCGACATCAAATACCCAAGTGAATTTGGATTTGCACCAGGTAACGGTGCTCTTGCTGAATTGATTCACAATGTAACGGATGTTGCACCAATATACATTGGTAAGCCAGCTCCGCATATGTTAGAAATCATTCGTCAGGAATTTAATTTACAAAAAGAAGATATGTTGATGATTGGCGACAATTACGATACGGATATCCTTGCTGGAATCAATTATGGCATCGATACACTGCATGTAAATACAGGTGTTACGCGTACAAAAGACGTCAAAGGAAAAGAACAACCTGCAACTTATACAGTTGATACCCTACTTGAAATGATGAAATAAATGCGGAAGCAGAGCGTTTTGCTTTATCTATAAAATTAGGGACCTAATAAGTAAAAACAGACTTATTAGATCCCTTTTTTCCTTAAAATAAAGGATTTTCTTCAATGAACTGATAAATTTTTTTGGTTAACTCTTCTGGCGTTTCAGCTTCAACCATTTCACCATTAACAAGTGCATATAATGTATCAGAGCATCTAGTACAATAGCTTAAGCAGCCATATTCTAGAACATCTATATTTGGATCTTTTTCTAGCACTTCAAATGTTTCTTGGGAGCCGTTTGCCAAATTGCTGACGCAAAATTCAACAAGTGGATTCATCACACGTCACCTCACCCTTCGAATGCTACTATTATTTTTTTTATTCGTCAATTTTTCTACGTTAATTTTTCTACTTAAAACAATTATCTACTTTTATTTGTGAAACTTATCACAAACATATTGTGAAACTTATCACAATCAGCTATACTCGTTAAGGACAGATTAAATGTGACGAAATTGTTAAATAAGGAGATTACTATGAGAAACTTAGTATTATTAGGCGGCGGCTATGGCAACATGCGCGTATTGCTTCGCTTATTACCAAACAATTTACCTGAGGATGTACAAATTACTCTAGTGGATCGTGCACCATTCCATAGTTTAAAAACTGAATTTTATGCATTGGCTGCAGGAACAACACCTGAAAAAGAAATCCGTGTTAAATTCCCTGAACACGAAAGACTTTCAGCTGTATACGGAGAAGTGGAAAGCATCGATCTAGAAAATAAAATGGTACTTCTTGATAATGGAACAAAAGTTGAATATGATGATTTAGTCATTGGACTTGGCTGTGAGGATAAGTACCACGGCGTACCAGGTGCGGATGAATTAACGTATAGTATCCAAACAATGGCAAAATCTCGTATTGCTTATAATGCCCTAGCTGAACTACCATCTGGTTCAACTGTGGGAATTGTCGGTGCAGGATTAAGTGGTATTGAATTAGCAAGTGAATTACGTGAAAGTCGTGCCGATCTTAAGATCAAATTATTTGACCGTGGCCCACGTATTTTAAAAGACTTCCCAGAACGTCTAAGTAAATACGTAAAAAAATGGTTTGATAGTCACGACGTAGAAGTAATCGCACAATCAAATATTACAAAAATAGAAGATAAAGTGATTTACAATCATGAAGAAAAAATTGAAGTAGATGCAGTTGTGTGGACTGCAGGTATTCAACCAGTAAAAGTTGTGCGTGATACTGGTCTTGAATTAGATAGTGGACGTGTTGCAGTTACTCAATATATGCATGTACCAAACGATGAACATGTCTTTGTTGTTGGTGACTGTGCAGCTTCACAATTTGGTCCTAGCGCACAACTAGCGGAAGAACAAGCAGAACATATTGTAAAAGTATTGAAATTGCGTTGGAACAATCAACCGCTACCAGAAAAAATGCCAGAGATAAAATTAAAAGGCTTTATGGGAGCACTTGGTAAAAAACAAGGTTTTGTTTATCTAGCTGATAAGACAGTAACAGGCCGTATTGCTCGTTTGATGAAATCAGGTTTATTATGGATGTACAAACGTCACAACGGTTAAACATTAGCTAGAAATGTTGATATAACAGCATTTCTAGCATTTTTATTTTATAGAAATCGAAAAAATATCACATATTTATCACATTCCACTTTTCGTTATAGGCAAAACCGATAATTCCATCAAATCACCGAATTGATTTTTCATTTTTTCTTGAGCATCTTTCTTCATTTTTTCTGTGACGCGAGGAATCAGAAAAACATATCGAAGTTGTTTATGATAAAGATAAGCCTGATTTTATTAGTATTTTGA
>DATMJF010000240.1:0-14746 GCA_035554455.1 Rummeliibacillus sp. | reverse complement strand
TCGCCATACCTGCAGCACCAATCGCTACAAGCCACCAACTGCTACTCATACAAATGTAAACGCCCAATACAACAGCGATTGCATATAATAATAATGCAAAGTTTAATACGTTTTGAGGTTTTGTACCATGGCGCACCAAAGCTCCACCAATCCCTACAGATTCTGCTGTATCTAAACCACGTTTAAAATCGTAGTATTCGTTAAATAAGTTCGTTGCGATTTGAAGACATAAACAGCATACAAGCATTGCTATAAATAATATCCAGTCAATTTGAACATCGAACATTGCTAGGACTGTCCCTAAAATAACTGGAGAAAATGTTGCAGTTAACGTATGCGGACGTGTTAATTGCCACATAAGCTTCGCAGTACTAATCTCCTCAATTTGTTGATTACGATTGTTACTCATAATCTACTTCCTTTCAATCTTTATATACAACTATTCTATCTTAACCGTTTTTTTCTCCTGTGCCAAAAGAGAATTCTTTGAAATGCTATTTAAACTGATTAGTAATCCTTTTAAAATAAACCTTAACCTTCGAAACCCCTTGCATTCCGCTGCCATAATTTTTTTGAACTCCATTTAATTTTTATGCTATTTTTCCGTTACTTTTACATATAATGCAAAGTGACAAATTGATAAGGATGTGAGAATATGTGTGGAATTACAGGCTGGTGTGACTTTAAAAAAGATTTATCATCCCAATTGTCCTTATTACATACGATGACGAAAACACTCCAGCAACGCGGCCCAGATGCAGATGGGATTTGGTGTAACGGTCCAATTGGCTTTGGTCATCAGCGTCTAGCAATTATTGACCTTGAAGGCGGCAAACAACCAATGACCTATGAAAAGGAAGGGCGCTATTACACAATTATTTATAACGGAGAATTATACAACACAGACGAATTACGAAAGGAATTACAACAACGAGGATATCATTTCTATACAACATCAGATACCGAAGTCTTGCTCGTTTCCTATATAGAGTGGCGTGAACAATGCGTTGAAAAACTTAATGGTATTTTCGCCTTTGGTATTTGGGATTCTGCTGAAAAGAGTTTACTACTTGTCCGCGACCGTCTAGGTGTAAAGCCATTGTATTATAGTACTCAGAATAACCAATTACTTTTCGCTTCAGAAATAAAAGCAATACTTGCCCATCCAGATGTCTCCGCAACTGTAGGTCACGAAGGATTAGCTGAACTATTTGGATTAGGGCCTTCCCATACGCCTGGCAAAACAATTTATAAACATATTCAAGAACTTCGCCCAGGACACCTCTTAAAATACGACTTAAACGGTCTGAAAATAAGCCGTTATTGGAATGTAAAAAGTAAAACACATGAAGATTCCTTTGACGATACAGTTGCAAATGTTCGAGGCTTAGTCGTAGATGCTGTGGAACGACAGCTCGTATCAGATGTGCCAGTTTGTACATTATTGTCAGGTGGACTGGATTCTAGCATTATTACAGCTATTGCTGCAAACAAATTTGCAAATACTGATCATTTCCCTCTCCATACTTACTCCATAGATTATGAAGACAACGCTCAATTCTTCAAAGCGAATGATTTTCAACGATCAGACGATACTTTCTGGATTAATGAAATGTCGCAAACTTTCCACACCGTACACCACTCAGAAGTTATTCTACAAGAAACACTTATAAAAGAACTGACAGAATCTGTATATGCAAAAGATATGCCCGGAATGGCGGATATTGACTCTTCCTTATTGTGGTTTAGTAAACAAATAAAAGATAAGTTTAAAGTAAGTTTATCAGGCGAATGTGCAGATGAAATTTTCGGTGGATATCCATGGTTTTATGCAAATGAAGCAGACGGATTCCCATGGATGCGATCTACAAAAGAACGTATTAACTTACTTCGTCCAGAATGGCGAAAAAAAATAAATATAGAAGACTATGTTCGACAAGCATATGAAGTGTCTGCTAAAGAAACACCCATGTTGGATGGCGAATCACTTGAAGATGCAAAAAGAAGAGAACTATTTTATTTAAACATGACATGGTTTATGACGACATTACTCGACCGCAAAGATCGCACAACAATGCGTACAGGTCTTGAAGTACGTGTACCTTTCGCTGATCATCGCCTTGTCGAATATGTGTGGAACATTCCCTGGGAAATAAAAAATACGGGGAATATGGAGAAAGGTATTTTACGTAAAGCTATGGAAGATCTATTACCAAAAGAAGTACTTTACCGAAAAAAGAATCCATATCCCAAAACGCATAACCCTGCCTATACAGATGGTGTCGGAAAATGGCTGTCATCAATCTTACAAAATAAAAACTCTGTACTTCTCGAATTCTTTAACAAAAAACAACTCGATTCACTTATTGATTCTGGAGGATCATCCTTTACTGCCCCTTGGTTCGGTCAACTAATGACAGGACCTCAATTACTCGCCTATCTAATTCAGACCCATATTTGGTTTGAAGATTACAGCATCAATTTAACCGATTGACTTTTTATAAACAAAATTATATTATGTTTATAAATATATAAACAAATATAAATAAGTTTATGAAAAAGGTGATGAAAAATGAAGGATACAGAACTGTTTGAACATGCGTCTATTCAAGAACTAAAAAAAGGATATCTGGAAGATGAACATTGCTATACTTGTTTACTTTGCAACAAAACAATAGAAAAAGGGATCATCTATCCTCACAACAATCAATTATTTGAAGCAAAAAAAATGATGCAAACACACATTAATGATGAACACAAATCTGTTTTTGATTACCTTATCGGGTTAAATAAGAAGATGACCGGTTTAACAGAGCATCAAAGTAACTTACTGCGTCTTTTCTACGCTGGTAAAACAGATGGTGAAATACAAAAAGAACTTGAAATTGGTAGCGCCTCTACCATTCGACAACATCGCTTTGCATTAAAGGAAAAAGAGCGACAAGCAAAGACCTTTTTAGCCATGATGGAATTATTAAAGGAAAAAGATACTCTAACTTCAGAATTTGTACCTATTCACTCAACTGCAACGATGGTCGATGATCGATATAATATTACCAATGATGAACAACAAGAACTTATTGCAAAATATTTCCCAAACGGCACGAATGCACCTATTTTAAGATTTCCTAAAAAGGAAAAACATAAAATTGTTATACTGCGTGAAATTGCTAAGCATTTTTCAGAAGATAAAATTTACACGGAAAAAGAATTGAACACCATCTTAAAAACATACGATGAAGATTACGTTCTAATTCGCCGTTGCTTAATCGAATACGGATTTATGGATCGCAAAGACGATGGTAGTGCATATTGGATTAAAAAATGAAGAAAGTAGGTTTTATACTATGGATCACAAAAAAGAATTAAAAGAAGAATACAAAGAAATGCCTATTCAAGCAGGCGTCTTTAAAATTACAAATAAAGAAAATGGTAAAGTCTATATCGGAAGCTTTAATAATTTAAAACGTTTAAATGGATTGAAATTTATGCTTAGGACGAATACCTTTACAAACCCATTATTACAAAACGAATGGAATGAATTCGGTACAGATGCCTTCACTATTGAAACTGTCGAAATGTTAAAGAAACCCGAAGAAGGTTACTTTGACGAGAAAAAGGAACTGGAAAAACTTGAACAAAAGTGGATTGAACAGCTTCAACCATTTGGTGACAAAGGTTACAACAAACTTATTGAAACTCATTAATCCATTTGTTATGATAAAGGCAACTAAATAGCGACAATGATTTCTAGGGTTCCGCAACTAATACTTGGCCTGGTCCGAGAGAAATCACATAGCCTTGTTGCTATGCCACGGAAGGATAAAAGCCTGGGAGATGACTGGTTTATTCAGTAATCTCTTAGGTTTTTTCTATGTAGAAAGGATGATATTCATGAACAAACATTGGATCATTGTATTACTAGCTGTTCTATTTGAAGTAATGTGGGTCGTTGGTTTGAAACATTCACATAGTATTTTGGCTTGGGGCGGTACAGCATTTGCAGTTGTTTTTACTTTCTATCTATTATTACTCGCAGGACGTTTTCTGCCGGTCGGAACAGTATATACCGTTTTTACCGGATTGGGAACTGCCGGTACAGTCATTGTTGGTGTTCTCTTTTTCGGTGAATCACTAAGTATAGCTAAAGTTTTGCTATTAGCTCTATTATTAATCGGTGTTATTGGGTTAAAAACAGTCACTACCCAAGAATCAAAGGATGGTGCTGCATAATGGCTTGGGTTGCAATCATTTTAGCCGGATTCTGTGAAGTCTTTGGAGTAGCGATGATGAATCGCTGGCAAGATGAAAAGAAAATCTCGATCATACTGTTCTTAACTCTTGGTTTTGCATTAAGTCTTACATTACTGTCATACGCTATGAATTCAATTCCAATGAGTACTGCATATGCTGTTTGGACTGGTATAGGGGCTTCTGGTGGAGCTTTAATCGGCATGATTTTCTTTGGTGAATCAAAAAGTTGGAAACGGATTTTATTTATCATCATCATTTTAGTCTCTACAGTAGGATTAAAACTAATCTCATAAATTTAAGCCTATATTATTCACAGATTTAATCAAAAGGACGAACAAAGCGGATATTAATGGATTTGTTCGCCCTTTATTGCAAAGAATTTCGTTGATTATCAGGTGTGGTTAGAAACCGCTCCCTTTCCGCGGACAAGAAGGAGTCTCGCGGTTTCTAACCACTTCTCTAAAATTAAGCTACAATCCATGAATAATTCAGATTAATAGTTATCTAATAGTAATAACTCTACTTTCAGTGCTTTTTCATATATAATATGCAATAAAGTAATCTAAATTTTCTTATGATTCTCGCAACAAATCAAAATAGTATAGACTAAAAATGAGAGAGGAAGATATAAGTGAACGTATTTGAAATTACAACACAAGAAGATTTACAAAGAGAATTTGATATTCGTATGAAAGTTTTTGTAGAAGAACAAAAGGTTCCTAAAGAGGAAGAAATTGATGCTTTTGACCATCTTGGTGGAGAATGCTATCACTTCCTTGTGACAACTGATGACGACAAAGCAATCGGTACTGGTCGTGTTCGATTAGTTGACGGTGTTGGTAAACTACAACGTGTAGCTGTATTAGAAGAATATCGATCACATGGCATTGGCCGAATCATCATTCAAGCATTAGAAGACAAAGCAAGAGAACTTGGCGCACCCAAAGTAAAGTTAGATGGTCAATTACAAGCACAAGGCTTTTACGAGAAATTAGGCTACAAAGTGAAATCTGACATTTTCCTAGACGCTGGTATTGAACATGTACTAATGGTTAAAACATTCGCATAAAGTGAAACTTCCATCAGTGGGGGTTTTCTTCATCCCCCACTAAAAAAAGAACTCAGTTTAATTTCGCCACATCCTGTGGCAACAACTGAGTGCCCAACATCCTGTTGGACCGAACCAATCGGGCTTTTACGGGCAGTTATCCCCACCTTTCTTCTTCGCTTCTTTCTCAATCTTGTGGTGGGGGTCTTACTACCCGTTAATGCGGGATAAGCAAATAGGCACTCAAAATTATATTGAGTGCCCTTTTTTAATCTGTTGCTGTTTTACTAGGCTTCACTAAAGTATAAATTATACCGCCGAATATTAGCACAATACCAAGTGATTGCAACATAGTTGGTCTGAAGTCTAAAATCAAAATATCAAGTAAAATCGCAACAACCGGATCAACAAACACTAATGCTGACACAATAATTGTAGGTAAATCACGGAGACTATCAAAGAATAAATAATATACAAAACCTGTATGTATCAAGCCCGTTCCTAAAATATAAAACCAATTCCACTCAGTTAAACCATGAAAAACACCAAGATCCATAAACGGTAATAACATCACAATCCCAACAGTTGTCTGAATAAAGGTCAATGCATAAGCACTTAATTGTGTGATTCCTTTACCCACAAACATCGTCATCGCATAGCAAATTGCCGAAAGCATAGCCCAGACAAAGCCCGAATTAAACAACGCCGATAATGATGTAAATTGCTCCATTCCGATAATCAGTATACTTCCTAAAAAACATACAATTACTGCTAGTGTAGAGGTTACTGTCATTTTTTCCTTTAAAAACAAGCTACCTAAAATCAGTACAAAAATAGGAGCTAAATTATAAATTGTAATGGCCACAGAGATCGACATTTCATCAAATGCTTTAAATAAAAATACCCAGTTCAGAACTAAAAATACTCCACAGATAATAGTTTGTACCACTTCTTTACGTGACCACTGTTCTTCCTTATAGCTGCCTGAAAAAAGCCACATACCACCAAGAATAAGAGTTGCACAAATACAACGTACGAAAACAAGTTCTTCTGCAGGAATTCCAGTATTAACCGTAAAAAATCCAATTGATCCGAAGATAGCCATTGCTAGCGTCATCTTCAACATCGCTGCTATATTCAACCTTAAACTCCCTCACTTTCTATAATATCAATTAATTTCTAAATAATTAAATAATTATAACATCTTTTATGCCTTTTCCCATCTTAAATTTTTGCATTCTACTAAGAGCACATATATAAACTATTAATTTAATCGACTTAAAAAGAAGAAACGTGACGACCTAGTTGAATATAAACTTAGGCGTCACGTTTCTTCTAATTTACCTGAAAACGGATTTCGAAAAGAAAAACTTATTCACTCTTCGGAACCTATGATTTCCTTTCAGCTCTTTCACCACCTACTAAACGATCGTTCGTCAGTAAGAAAACAAAAACGACGACCAAAATAGCAGGGATGAGCGCCCACGAAAAAGTGTAGCTTATGGAATCTGCAAGTGCATGAATAATTTTATTAAGCACAGGTTCAGGAATATTTGCACGAGCTTGTTCAGAAAGTAAGGCACGGGGGTCACTATTCGAGCTATTAAACGTATTTCCTACCCCATGAAAAGTCTCTTTCATTTTGTCAGAAAAGACATTACGCTGAATGATGCCATATACAGTGATTCCCACCGTCATTCCCAATTGACGGACAAATGAAACGGTTGAATTTGCAGATCCACGCTGTTCAGGTCCGATATTATGAATGGCTGCCATATTTAAAACGGAAAAAGAAGCTCCAGTACCTAGACCAACAATGATCATATACCATGTCACTGTCGCTCTTGTCGTGTCAGCAGATATTGTACTTAACAAATATATTCCTGTAACAAAAATAAGGGCGAAGACTAACATTACATTTCGATAACCAAATTTTGCAGCACTGATAGCCCCAGTTTGAGCAGACACTACGACCCCTAGCATCATAGGCAACAAGATTAGTCCTGAGTTAGTTGCACTACCTCCTGTTACCCCTTGAATGAAAATTGGAATATATACTGAACCAACTATAAAAGCTACTCCAAAAAGAAGGCCTAAAATGGTACTTGCAGCAAATATCCGATCTTTAAACATTGAAAACGAAATAACAGGTTCTGATGCCCTTTTTTCGGCAAATATAAATAGAATAAATAAAACAAAAAACCCTGAAAATAAACTAATTATATTGATTGAATCCCACGCATATTTATTGCCCCCTAATTCAAGGGCAAACATCAGACAGACAACTGCTCCAACAAGTGTAATAGCACCCAGCCAGTCAATTTTTTGTTTCTGATGTTGCAGTGATTCTTTATAATATGACGAAATGAGAACGAGAGAAAGAATTCCTAGTGGCAGATTAATATAAAAAATCCAATGCCAGCTAATATAGTCTGTTATATATGCTCCAAGTAAAGGTCCAAATACACTAGATAACCCGAAAACTGCTCCGAAAAGCCCCCCCATCTTACCTCGATTTTCTGGAGGGAAAATATCAAACATAATGGTAAAAGTAATGGGGATCAAAGCACCGCCACCAATCCCTTGAATCGCACGGTATATACTCAGCTGTTCAATACTTTGAGCTGTACCACATAGAATGGACCCAAGCATAAATAAGGCTAGACCCATAATAAAAAATCGTTTTCGCCCGAACATATCTGAGAGTTTTCCGAAAATCGGCATTCCCGCCATTTCAGCAACCATGTAAGCAGATGTCACCCAAATAAACTTATCCATACCTCCAAGGTCTCCGACAATTGTTCCCATTGCTGTAGCTACGATGGTATTGTCCATAGATGACATAAGAATTGTAAGCAACAGTCCTGCTACAATAAATTTCTGTTTACTTTTATCGGTTTTCATTTTATTTCCCCTTTAAGCTTAATGATTGTCATTTCTCTTTCACTGCACAGTAATAAAAGAAAGGATTATTATTTCATATATTTACACAAAGAACAATAAACAATTTATATACGAAAATCAATAAAAAATGGAAAAACAATAAATTTTTTCTTATTTCACTCTCCATCAAAGATTAAATGAATTTTTCATAATATGCCCTAAATTTAAAGGGATGTCTCATATATTTCTATACACTGAGACATCCCTTCTCTATCATTCTAAGTAATAATGTTGTAGTCGTTGACGCTTAGAGAAATCCAACCCAAATTCATCTTCTAAATATCGATCCGTATCTCCATAATTTTGATCAATTGCTTGAAAAACAGCTTGTAAATAACTTTCTTTAGCACTCATAATATCCCCAAACTGTTGTATTTCTTGTTCGTTTAAATGCTGAGACAAAATCGGAATCATCGCATCTCTCATAGGCTTCATATAATCATTCGTCAATAAATAATCTACTAATATCGTATCGCGTGGTATCCCTAATGCAAGCAATATTAAGGCACCGCCTACACCTGTACGATCCTTTCCAGCAGCACAATGATGTAACAATCCGAGCTGGTCTGGTTCTTGGACGATCTCCATTAACTTTTGATAAGAAGGATTATTGAAAGCCATTTGGCTGTACATTTCAGTGAAGATATCTCCTTTGATCTTCTGCAGAAATTCTCGGTTATCTATGTCTTTTAAAGTTACTGTCGGCATTTCAAATCCTACATTGCCTTTAGCTGGTAAACGAATATTCACCACATTTATGAATTCTGGATCTGGCTTTGCTTTTGCTTCACCGTGATCTCGATAATCGAAAATCGTTCGAATTCCTAGCGTTTCAAATACAGCTTTATCATTGTCTGTCATTTTCGATAAATCCCCTGAACGATAAAAAATCCCCTTCTTAACACGTCTTCCATCTTCTGTTTTATATCCACCCATATCTCTAAAGTTCATAACTCTTTCGAATGGATTAGTTATCATCTTATTCTCATACTCCAACACTGCACCCCCTATAAAAATATCCTAATAACAGACTACCATTTCTGCACTTCAGAAGGAATTTATTAACAAAATAAAAGCCACAGATTTTTATCTGTAGCTCTTATTCGATAATTAGTCGTATTATATTTCTTGCAAGTCTTATTCAATGGGAACCCATAGTTCAATCTCATTATTTTCTGCTTCATCGTAAAAGTGATATTTTTCGAAGCAGGGAGCATGCCTAAAGTTAATTCCTTTAACATTCAATAACGCTTCAAAACTTGCTGGAATGTCTTCTATTCCATGCTCTACGACTCCTACTAGATAACGGCCTGCTGAGACTAAAACTTGGTCTGGGGCAGGAATTCCTTTGACAGCACTGGACACTAAGCCTGCTACATAGTGCAACCCTTCATCACCCATCGATATACAAACGCCATAAGTAATTTTAGGCCGCAGATTCATCCTATCTAATTCTTGTTCAAGTTTATTCCATTGAACTGGAATATCTGCTCGCCCTCCGTTTTTTACTGCGAAGCCCTTTACTATAAAGCCCTCTATCTCCTCGAATCGTGCGAACATCTACTCACCTCATCCCAACAACATTCTATAAGGAAGCCTAACAATAATGAGATTTTTATCAATTCACTTACTTTTGATTACTTTTACCCGGTAATAATAATACTCCGATACCAAATGCAATAATGCCAATGTATAACATATATTTAAAAATATTCGCTTCCACTATACCTAGTGGATATGCTAAGCCCACTATTAACAATACCAGCCCTAGATAAAACACGAATAATCTCATTGGTTTCTTGCCTCCATCACCTGAATGAATGTCATTTCTTAACTTCTAAGGTAATTTCGTCAATTTTGATTGTTCCGCTTCATTCACCAGAATATTTACGTACTGTTACTATTCCCAATTTACCACTAAAAAAACATTCTCTTAGAAAATTTACTTACCTGTACTTATTTCTTTAGATGATATGGCACTGTAATAATTACTACATTTCTTCTGTATAACAGCGATGTCCGGATTAGTAAGCTTGATTGGTTGTGCAATATATTATGCCACCCTTTTTTCGGTATAAATTGAGGAATGACAATGGAAACTTGGCGATTTTCTTGTCTTGCTTTGTATTCAATTTTATCAACGACTTTCGTAAGTGGCGTTATTAAGCTTCGATATGGTGAATACAAGGTCAACAGCTTCACATCAGGAAATCTACGCATCCATTTCTCTTCAAACGCATGCAAATCTTCCTTATCAAACCCTACATAGATAGCAATTAGGTGTTCTGGATTAAGTAACTTCGCATAGCTTAACGAGTGTTCTACTACTTTGCTAATTCCTCCAACAGGTAATAACACAACATTGCCATTGATGGTTGGTAATACGTTATTTATTTTATCTACGCGTAGCTGATCACCAACTAAACCATAATGATGCTTAATACGATGAAACACATAAATCAATGTTGGTAAAAAGATAAGTATTGGCCAAACATGATCAAATTTTGTAATAAAGAAAATCATGGCAACAACAAATGATATGAAGGCACCAACTGTATTAATAGCAAATTTGCCTATCCAACCCTTTGGTCTTTCCCTCCACCATTTCACCATCATCCCTGTTTGCGCTAATGTGAATGGAATAAATACCCCAACAGCATACAATGGAATTAATTTTTCTGTTGATCCGTGTGTCAATATGATAAGGAAAATCGCAAATACCCCTAAAAAAATAATCCCATTTGAATAGCCCAAACGATCCCCTCGAACTTGGAACATTCTAGGAATATATCTATCCTTTGAAAGATTTACTGCAAGTAATGGAAAAGCAGAATAACCCGTATTGGCTGCAAGTACTAAAATTAGTGCTGTCATCCCTTGAATGACAAAGTAAAACACAGTACGCCCAAAGCTTTCTTTTGCAATTTGCGATACTACTGTCTCAGTTGGACTTGGGCCAATTCCTAAATAATATGCAAGGAAAACAATTCCTGAAAATAGAATTGCCAATAATCCCCCCATTGCCATCAAAGTCTTTGAGGCATTGATTGGTGCGGGTTCCTTAAAATTAGGAATTGCATTAGATATTGCTTCTACTCCAGTTAATGCAGAACTACCAGAAGCAAAAGCTTTTAACAAGATAAATAAACTAATACCTGCAACTGGTGTACCAATTGACGCATGAAGATCTGGAGAAACTTGACCTGTCACAATTCTATAGATGCCAACAACAATCAATACCAGTAATGATGCCACAAAAAGGTAAACTGGATAAGCTAATACAGATGCAGATTCGGTTATTCCACGTAAATTTATGACCGTTAAGATGATGACAAAAAGCACTGACATCTCTACACTATATGCATGTAATGCCGGAAATGCTGATGTAATTGCATCTGTACCTGCTGAAACACTAACAGCAACTGTTAAAATATAATCTACTAACAGTGAAGCACCTGATACAAGACCAGCATTCACCCCTAAATTTTCCCTAGATACAACATAAGCTCCGCCACCATGTGGATAAGCAAAAATCACTTGTCTATATGAGAGGATTAATGCCACTAAAAGTACAACAACAAAAACTGCAATTGGAATTGAATACCAATATGCTGCAGCTCCCAAAGTCATTAAGACGATTAAAATTTGCTCAGGGCCATATGCTACAGAAGACAAAGCATCCGAGGATAAGATCGCAAGTGCCTTCATTTTATTTAGCTTTTGTTCTCCTAACTCTGTAGACTTTAAGGGTCTACCTATTAATATTCGTTTTAACGAAAACTTCAATTTATAAACACCTTCTCCGTAAAAAATGTGTTTCCTACTTCTAGCTGAATGAAAAGAAAAAGTCTACAAGCCATAACAAAATGACTTGTAGACATAACGGTTTGCCTAGCAAGCTCCATTCTTCTTCTCCTATAACGCTTACGAGGTTAGCTGTCGGATTCGGACCATGAGTAGCCCTACCTTGTTTAAGGATTCACCCCAAGTATGTAAATTATACATTCTAAAAAATTGGTTTCCCCGCGAATTACACTTCAGCGACTTAGAAATATGAAACTTAATTTGTGAGGTTATACTACGCTCATTTCTTCAAAAAGTAAATACTTAAAAGCAAATTAGTTTTACAAATTTCCACTTTTTTATATTCGAATTAATGCGACAGCTTAGGCTTTTTTCCACAAGACTGGCGCGTTAAGCTTTTAATTAGTAAATTCATCATTATAACGACCAATTTTAGAAGTTCTCATCAGCCAAGCAATACATACTAGCAATAGCAAACTTGTACATCTGAAAATCACCTTTGCATCGAGAACATCAAATAACGCTCCAAAGATGACTGAGCCAATTGGTCCCATTCCTACAGATAATGTTTCGATAATACCAAATACAAGACCTCGATACTCATCATCTATTTATGATTAGTTTTTATGTACAGAAAAAAGTTGTTTTCTAAAAATAAAACTGCACCACCTTTGTTAAACTTAGATAAAGATGATGCAGCTATTTTAAATTATATTTATTTTGAAATAATAGGTTGTTCTTTAAGAATAGCATGTAAGTCTTCCAAACGTTCGATTTCATACATTGGTTGAACCGAAATTTTATTCACTTTATGATGTGGATTAAACCAGCATGTATCTATTCCAGCATTCAAACCACCCTTAATATCGGATGAAAGAGAATCTCCTATGATTAAAGTTGATGCTAGATCACATGTTGGGATTCGCGCAAATACATAGTCAAAGTATTCCTTCATCGGTTTTTGATACCCAGTATCCTCCGAAACAAAGATATCTTTGAATAATGGATATAAACCTGAATCCTTTAATCGTTTATATTGTGTTTTCGTTACTCCATTTGTCACAATATAAAGATCATACTGAGATGCTAAACGATGGATTAACTCAGATGCACCATCTATAAAATCATGATTTTCTGCTAATAATTGTTGATAGCGTTCACCTAACTGTTTACCATCAACTTCCTTACCATACTCTTTAAAAAGAAGACTAAAACGTGTATCAACAATTTCTCCACGAGAAATTTCTCCTCGTTCAAATGCAGACCACAAGCCACTGTTAATCTCTCTATAACGATTTTCAACTTCTTCTGTTAAGTCCAGACCATTTTCAACAAATAGACGATGTAGGGCCTCATCCTCTGCTGCAGAAAAATCTAATAATGTATCATCTACATCAAATAATAATGTTCGATATTTGCTCAAAGTAATTCCCCCAATACTACTTATTTATAACAGAAATCAAGAGGAATTGACATAGATTCATATTTTACATTAGGAAATGCATGATCCTTCTTTTTTAAGATTCAATCCATAATCGTTCTACTGACTTTAATTTATTCCGTTTAAATTCCATTTTATAAATATCTGGCATGGCTAACTGCTGCCAAAATGAAAAATCAAACCGCTCATCAAAATATTGCATAATGAGCACCATTAAATTACCATGTGTACCGATTACTATTCTTTCCCCTTCAAATTGTGTAAGTACTTTAAGCGTAGCCTCTACTCCACGTTTTTGCGCTTCGACGTTAGATTCTCCTCCTGGAAAAGAGAAAGAGGGATCAATCCATACTTTAGAAATTGCCTCATCAAAATTTTCTACAGGTTTTACAGATAGCAAGCGTTCACGGAAGTCAGGGTAGATGCGAACTTCTCTTCCAATTCTTTTTGCCACTCCTTCGACTGTTTGAATTGCACGTTTATATGGGCTAGCAATAACTAAGTCAATCTCTTCATTAGCTAAAAGCTCTGTTAGCATATCCGCATCACGTAACCCTTGTTCTGAAAGAGGTCTTCCCATCTCATCCGGCGTATAAGTCGAATGTGCATGGCGAACAAAATAAATGATCGTCATCTGTACTGTTCCTTTCAAAAAATAGATTCATCCAAGACTCACAATACCGAAAATAAGTTTAAAAGAATTCATTTTCCGTACCATCTCCATACTCCGTTGCTGTACGTATCAACCACGTATTCCCGATTCCAAACTCGATAAATTTCATACTTTTTCCCATAGTCAAATTAGGTAAAGAACCATATGATGTTCATCCCAATAAGTTGAATCATCAATTTTCATTGCTCTTTTTTCTGTTCCGTATATTTCAAAACCTAACGATAGATATAGACCGATTGCAGCTGTGTTGGTCGTTACGACAGAAAGGTAAATTTGCTCAATTCCCTCTGTTTCTTTCGCATGATGGATAGCAGATTGCATTAAGCTTCTTCCTATTCTTTTTCTACGCCCTTCTGATGTTACATACATTGCAACAATAGATGAGCGGTGTTGCAATTTACGTCCTTGTTCTCTAATTAGTGTAACAACACCAACTAGTTGAGCATTATCAAAAGCGCCAAAAGTCCAAAATTCTCTTCGACTAAGCCTACTTCTATAGTCTTCCAACGGCTTTTTTAGTTCGTCTTCATAAGTAGATGAAAAAGCTTCGGGACTATCCTGTAATGCTTCTAGCCTGAGCTCT